>NZ_JACNAC010000018.1:0-95330 GCF_017349775.1 Pseudomonas sp. GW460-12-10-14-TSB1 | reverse complement strand
GCAGGGGAACCGGACGGCCAGTGGCGCCCTTGTCCTTGCCGCCGCTGGTCCAGGCGGTACCGGCGATATCCAGGTGCGCCCAGTTGTACTGCTTGGTGAAGCGCGACAGGAAGCAGGCAGCGGTGATGGTGCCGGCTTTCGGGCCGCCGATGTTGGCGATGTCGGCGAACGGGCTGTCCAGCTGTTCCTGGTACTCGTCGAACAGCGGCAGTTGCCAGGCGCGGTCGTCAGCCTGAACGCCGGCGCTCAGCAACTGGCCGATCAGCTCGTCGTTGTTGCCCAGGAGGCCCGAGGTATGGGAGCCGAGGGCGACCACGCAGGCACCGGTCAGGGTGGCGATGTCGATCACCGCCTGTGGCTTGAAGCGCTCGGCGTAGGTCAGTGCATCGCACAGCACCAGGCGGCCTTCGGCGTCGGTGTTGAGGATTTCCACGGTCTGGCCGCTCATGGTGGTGACGATGTCGCCCGGACGCGAAGCGGTGCCGCTCGGCATGTTCTCGGCGCAGGCCAGGATGCACACCAGGTTGATCGGCAGCTTGAGTTCCAACACGGCACGCAGAGTACCGAACACGCTGGCGGCGCCACCCATGTCGTACTTCATTTCATCCATGCCGGCGCCAGGCTTGAGGCTGATGCCGCCGGTGTCGAAGGTGATGCCCTTGCCGACCAGGGTGTACGGCTTCTCGGATTTCTTGCCGCCGTTGTATTGCATGACGATCAGGCGTGGCGGCTGGGCGCTGCCCTGGCCCACGGCATAGAACGAGCCCATGCCCAGTTCCTTGATCTTCTTCTCGTCGAAGACTTCGACTTTCAGGGCCTTGAATTCCTTGCCCAGGGCCTTGGCCTGTTCGCCGAGGAAGGTCGGGTGGCAGATGTTCGGCGGCAGGTTGCCCAGGTTGCGGGTGAACGCCATGCCGTTGGCGATGGCCTTGGCGTGGGCCACGGCGCGCTCGACTTCGGCCTGCGCGGCCTTGATGGTCAGCAGGGTGATTTTCTTCAGGGCGCGGGGTTCGGCCTTCTGGCTCTTGAACTGGTCGAAGCTGTATTCGCCGTCCACCAGGGTTTCAGCCAGCAGGCGGGTCTTGCCGTAGCTGTCGCGGCCCTTGACCACGATTTCGTCCAGCGCCAGTGCCGCATCGCTGCCGCCCAGGCCCTTGAGGGTATTGAGGATGCCGCTGACGATCTTGCGGAACGGGCGGTCGCCCAGTTCGGCGTCCTTGCCGGTGCCGACCAGCAGGACACGTTCGGCCTTCAGGTTGGGCAGAGCGTGCAACAGCAGGCTCTGGCCGACCTTGCCGTCCAGGTCGCCGCGCTTGAGTACCGCGCTGATGGCGCCGCCGCTGAGCTCGTCGAGTTGTTTGGCAACGCTGCCGAGCTTGCGGCCTTCGCCGACGGCGACCACCAGGGTGGCGGTCTTCAACGTTTCCGGGCTAACGCTTTTTACAACCAGTTCCATGTCCGGGTCCCTGAATTAATGGTCAAAGAGCGCAGGGCCTATGCCGTGCGCCAGGCTTGTCATGTATGCAGCTTTTATTAAGAGAAGAGGCGTCGGCAGTGGCCAACGACAGGGCCGCCAGTTTGAACCCGGGCGGTCGAGGCTGACAACCCTCCCATGAGCGAACTTCGCCGCTTTAGAGGCCTGCGTGAGCATGCGCAGTGACAGGCGCATGCAATCACAGGATAATGCGCCATCTTTTTCGGCGGCTCGGCTTCACGGGCCGTGTTTGCTTGTTTGGCCGCCTTAGCCTGACAACCCTGGAGTGTCTGGTTTGATCGTCTTCCGTTATCTATCCCGCGAAGTGTTGGTGACCCTGAGCGCCGTGAGCGCTGTGCTGCTGGTCATCATCATGAGCGGACGTTTCGTCAAATACCTCGCGCAAGCGGCCTCGGGCGCACTGGACCCGGGTTCGCTGTTCCTGATCATGGGGGTCCGGATGCCGGGCTTCCTGCAACTGATCCTGCCCCTGGGCCTGTTTCTCGGCATCCTGCTGGCCTATGGCCGTCTCTATCTTGAAAGCGAGATGACCGTGCTTTCGGCCACCGGCATGAGTCAGCGGCGCCTGCTGGGCATGACCATGATTCCGGCGACCCTGGTCGCGCTGGTCGTGGCCTGGCTGAGCCTGAGCCTGGCGCCCCAGGGGGCCAACCAGTTCCAGCTGATCCTCAACAAGCAGGATGCGCTGACCGAATTCGACACCCTGGTGCCGGGCCGCTTCCAGGCCCTCAACGACGGTACGCGGGTGACCTACACCGAACAGCTGTCCGATGACCGGGCCAACCTCGGTGGGGTGTTCATTTCGGAAAAACGCCTGAGCCAGGACAAGAAGGACCGGGGCATTTCGGTGTTGGTGGCAGAGAAGGGGCACCAGGACATTCGTCCGGACGGCAACCGCTACCTGATCCTGGAAAACGGTTATCGCTACGATGGTAACCCGGGCCAGGCCGATTACCGGGTCATCAAGTACGACACCTACGGCGTATTGCTGGCCAAGCCGGACGTCAGCGACGAAGTCACCGATCGCGACGCCATGCCGACCCGCGACCTGATCGGCAACCCGGACCTGCGCGCCCATGCCGAGCTGCAATGGCGTATTTCCCTGCCGTTGCTGGTGTTTGTCGTGACCCTGATGGCGGTGCCGCTGTCCCGGGTCAACCCGCGGCAGGGCCGCTTCCTCAAACTGCTGCCGGCGATTCTTCTTTATATGGCTTACCTGACCATCCTGATCGCGGCCCGTGGCTCGCTGGAAAAAGGCAAGCTGCCGCAGGCGCTGGGCCTATGGTGGGTGCACGGACTGTTTCTATTGATTGGCCTCGGATTGCTGTACTGGGAACCCTTGCGTCTGAAACTGGCGAGCCGCCGCAGCATGAAGGAGGTGGCTCGTGGTTAAGCTCGATCGCTACATCGGTAACAGTGTCCTGCTGGCCATTCTGGCGGTACTGGGGATCATTCTCGGCCTGGCGTCGCTGTTTGCCTTCATCGACGAGATGGGCACTGTCAGCGACAGCTACACCGTGATGAATGTGTTGAGTTTCGTGGTCATGACGGCGCCTCGCCGGCTCTACGAAATGCTGCCGATGGCGGCCCTGATCGGCTGCCTGATCGGCCTGGGCAGCCTGGCCAGCAACAGCGAGCTGACCATCATGCGCGCCGCCGGTGTGTCCATCGGGCGGATCGTCTGGGCGGTGATGAAGCCGATGCTGTTCCTGATGGTGGCCGGCGTGCTGATCGGCGAGTACGTCGCTCCCGCCACGGAAAGCCAGGCACAGGCCAGTCGGGCGCTGGCCCAGGGTTCGGGCGACGCGCAAAGCTCCAAGCGCGGCCTGTGGCACCGTCAGGGTGAGGAGTTCATCCACATCAACGCCGTGCAGCCCAACGGCCTGCTGTATGGCGTGACCCGTTATCACTTCGACGATCAGCGGCACATGTTGTCCTCGAGTTTCGCTCGCCAGGCTCGCTTCGAAGAGAGCTACTGGCAACTGAGCGACGTCACCACCACCTATTTCCGCGAAGGCCACACCGAAGTCATCAACACCCCTCAGGAACGCTGGGACGTAGCCTTGAGCCCGCAATTGCTGAGCACTGTGGTGATGGCGCCGGAATCCCTGTCGATCAGCGGCCTGTGGGGCTACATCCACTACCTGGCCGACCAGGGCCTGAATAACGGTCGCTACTGGCTGGCGTTCTGGGTCAAGGTGCTGCAACCGCTGGTCACCGCGGCCCTGGTTTTGATGGCGATCTCGTTCATTTTCGGTCCTTTGCGTTCCGTGACGCTCGGCCAGCGGGTGTTCACCGGCGTGCTGGTGGGGTTCACCTTCCGCATCGCCCAGGACCTGCTGGGCCCGTCGAGCCTGGTGTTCGGCTTCTCGCCGCTGTTCGCGGTGCTGGTTCCCGCCGGGATCTGCGCCCTGGCCGGGTTCTGGCTGCTGCGCCGGGCCGGCTGACCGGCGCCAATGACGCACTGGCAAGAGAAACGCCCCTGTCGAAAGACCGGGGCGTTTTGCGTTTATGCACCACTGACAGGCGAACGTGACGCTTGCGTCGTCTATCAGGTACAATTCCCGGCTATTTTTCGGCGGGCTATGCCTGCAGCCTTTTTGAGTGTTGATCCGTGAGTGATTTGAGTCATATCCGCAATTTCTCCATCATCGCCCACATTGACCATGGCAAGTCGACTCTGGCCGATCGCTTCATCCAGATGTGCGGCGGCCTGGCCGAGCGCGAAATGGAAGCCCAGGTTCTGGACTCCATGGACCTTGAGCGTGAACGCGGGATCACCATCAAGGCCCACAGCGTTACCCTCTATTACAAAGCTCGCGACGGTATCACCTACCAGCTGAACTTCATCGACACCCCGGGCCACGTGGACTTCACCTATGAAGTCAGCCGCTCGCTGGCAGCCTGTGAAGGCGCCTTGCTGGTGGTCGACGCTGGCCAGGGCGTGGAAGCGCAGTCGGTCGCCAACTGCTACACCGCCATCGAGCAGGGCCTGGAGGTCATGCCGGTGCTGAACAAGATCGACCTGCCGCAGGCCGATCCGGACCGGGTCAAGGAAGAGATCGAGAAGATCATCGGTATCGATGCCACCGACGCCGTGACCTGCAGCGCCAAGACCGGCCTGGGTGTCGACGAGGTGCTGGAGCGCCTGGTAACCACCATTCCCGCGCCGACCGGCAACATCGAGGATCCGCTGCAGGCGTTGATCATCGACTCCTGGTTCGACAACTACCTGGGCGTCGTGTCCCTGGTTCGCGTGCGCCATGGCCGCGTGAAGAAGGGCGACAAGATCCTGGTGAAGTCCACCGGCAAGATCCACCTGGTGGACAGCGTCGGTGTATTCAACCCGAAACACACCGCCACCGCCGACCTGAAGGCCGGTGAAGTAGGCTTCATCATCGCCGGCATCAAGGACATTCATGGTGCGCCGGTAGGTGACACCCTGACCCTGAGCTCGACCCCCGATGTCGAAGTGCTGCCCGGCTTCAAGCGCATTCAGCCGCAGGTCTACGCCGGCCTGTTCCCGGTCAGCTCCGACGACTTCGAAGACTTCCGCGAAGCCCTGCAAAAGCTCACGCTGAACGACTCGTCGCTGCAATACACCCCGGAAAGCTCCGACGCCCTGGGCTTCGGCTTCCGTTGCGGCTTCCTCGGCATGCTGCACATGGAAATCATCCAGGAGCGCCTGGAGCGCGAATACGACCTGGACCTGATCACCACGGCGCCGACGGTGATTTTCGAGCTGCAACTGAAGAATGGTGAGACGATCTACGTCGATAACCCGTCGAAGTTGCCGGATCTGTCGTCCATCGAAGACATGCGCGAGCCGATCGTGCGGGCCAATATTCTTGTGCCGCAGGAGCACCTGGGTAACGTCATTACCCTGTGCATCGAGAAACGCGGCATACAGCACGACATGCTGTTCCTCGGCAGCCAGGTCCAGGTGACCTATGACCTGCCGATGAACGAAGTGGTCCTGGACTTCTTCGACCGCCTCAAATCCACCAGTCGTGGCTATGCTTCGCTGGATTATCATTTCGATCGCTACCAATCGGCTAATCTGGTCAAGCTGGATGTGCTGATCAACGGTGAGAAAGTCGACGCCCTGGCATTGATCGTGCACCGTGACAATGCGCACTACAAAGGGCGTGCGTTGACCGAGAAGATGAAGGAACTGATTCCTCGGCAGATGTTCGACGTGGCAATCCAGGCCGCCATTGGCGGGCAGATTGTGGCGCGGACAACCGTCAAGGCGCTCAGAAAGAACGTACTGGCCAAATGCTACGGTGGTGACGTTAGCCGTAAGCGCAAGCTGTTGGAAAAGCAGAAGGCCGGTAAGAAACGCATGAAGCAAGTGGGTAACGTGGAAATTCCACAAGAAGCCTTCCTTGCCGTGCTCAGGTTGGATAGTTAGGTCCTATGTCGCTAAATTTCCCGCTGTTGCTGGTCATCGCCGTCGCCGTCTGCGGTCTGTTGGCGTTGCTCGATCTGGTCTTTCTGGCGCCGCGCCGGCGTGCCGCCATTACCAACTATCAGGGCAGCGTCAGCCAGCCGGATGGACTGGTCATCGAGAAACTGAACAAGGAGCCGATGCTGGTCGAGTACGGCAAATCCTTCTTTCCGGTGCTGTTCATCGTGCTGGTGCTGCGTTCGTTTCTGGTGGAACCGTTTCAGATTCCTTCGGGATCGATGAAGCCGACCCTGGATGTGGGCGACTTCATCCTGGTGAACAAGTTTTCTTACGGGATCCGCCTGCCGGTGATCGACAAGAAAATCATCGAGGTCGGTGATCCGCAGCGCGGCGATGTGATGGTGTTCCGCTACCCGAGCGATCCGAACGTCAACTACATCAAGCGTGTGGTTGGCCTGCCGGGCGACGAAGTGCGCTACACCAGCGACAAGCGCCTGCTGGTCAACGGCCAGTCGGTCGCCGAGCAGCTGGTCGGTTCCGAGCCGGGCACCCTGGGCAGCGCGGAGCTCTACAAGGAAAAACTCGGCGCCGCCGAGCACCTGATCCGCAAGGAAATGAGCCGCTACCGGGCGACCCCGGACCGTCAGTGGACCGTGCCTGCCGGGCACTACTTCATGATGGGCGACAACCGCGACAACTCGAACGACAGCCGCTACTGGGATGACCCGAGCATTCCCAAGGACCTGCTGGGCATGGTTCCCGACAAGAATATCGTCGGCAAGGCCTTCGCAGTCTGGATGAGCTGGCCCGAACCGAAACTCAGCCACCTGCCGAATTTCTCGCGGGTTGGCCTGATCAAGTAATCACACACGGCGCTGTTGAACACAGCGCCGAATGCTTTTCTGGATCTTGCAGAACACCGGCCCGCCAGGTTCGGCAGCCTCCCAGGCGTCACCAGAAGCAGTCAACGATATTCAGGATGTGGATTTGAACACAGCGTTAATTGCCACAGGCACCTCGTGCCTCGTCTCCAAGGTGGTGAAATTCAACCACGAACTCAGCGTGGGTAAACCGTGAGCGTTTCTTTGAGCCGTCTCGAGCGTCAGCTCGGTTACACCTTCAAGGACCAGGAACTGATGGTCCTGGCCCTCACTCACCGCAGTTTTGCCGGGCGCAACAACGAGCGCCTGGAGTTCCTCGGTGACGCCATCCTCAACTTCGTCGCCGGCGAAGCGCTGTTCGAGCGTTTTCCCCAGGCTCGCGAAGGCCAGCTGTCGCGTTTGCGCGCGCGCCTGGTGAAGGGTGAAACCCTGGCCGTACTGGCCCGTGGTTTCGATCTGGGCGAATACCTGCGCCTGGGTTCCGGTGAGTTGAAAAGCGGCGGCTTCCGCCGTGAGTCGATCCTCGCCGATGCCCTGGAAGCGCTGATTGGTGCGATCTACCTGGATGCCGGCATGGAAGTCGCGCGTGAGCGCGTGCTGTCCTGGCTGACGTCCGAGTTCGACAGCCTGACGCTGGTCGACACCAACAAGGACCCCAAGACCCGCCTGCAGGAGTTCCTGCAGTCGCGTGCCTGTGAATTGCCCCGCTACGAAGTGGTGGATATCCAGGGTGAACCCCATTGCCGGACGTTTTTCGTCGAATGTGAAATCACCCTACTGAACGAAAAAAGCCGAGGTCAGGGCGTGAGCCGTCGTATTGCCGAACAGGTAGCGGCCGCCGCAGCACTGATTGCCCTGGGCGTGGAGAATGGCCATGACTGATACAACCGCAACACGCTGTGGCTATGTCGCCATCGTCGGCCGTCCGAACGTGGGCAAGTCCACGCTGCTGAACCATATCCTGGGACAGAAGCTGGCCATCACCTCGCGCAAGCCGCAGACCACTCGTCACAACATGCTCGGCATCAAGACCGAAGGCGCCATCCAGGCGATCTACGTCGACACCCCGGGCATGCACAAGAGCAACGAGAAGGCGCTGAACCGCTACATGAACAAGACCGCCTCGGCGGCCTTGAAAGACGTCGACGTGGTGATCTTCGTCGTCGATCGCACCAAGTGGACCGACGAAGACCAGCTGGTGCTGGAACGTGTCCAGTACGTGCAGGGCCCGGTGATCCTGGCGATCAACAAGACCGACCGCATCGAGGACAAGGCCGAGCTGATGCCGCACCTGACCTGGCTGCAGGAGCAGTTGCCGAATGCCGAGATCGTTCCGGTGTCGGCCCAGCAGGGCCACAATCTGGAAGCCCTGGAAGGCCTGATCGCCAAGCACTTGCCGGAAAACGATCACTTCTTCCCGGAAGACCAGATCACTGACCGCAGCAGCCGTTTCCTCGCCGCCGAACTGGTGCGCGAGAAGATCATGCGTCAGCTGGGTGCCGAGCTGCCGTACCAGATCACCGTGGAAATCGAAGAGTTCAAGCAACAGGGCAAGACCCTGCACATTCATGCCTTGATCCTCGTCGAACGCGACGGCCAGAAGAAAATCATCATTGGCGACAAGGGTGAGCGCATCAAGCGCATCGGCATGGAAGCGCGCAAGGACATGGAGCTGCTGTTCGACTCCAAGGTCATGCTCAACCTGTGGGTCAAGGTCAAAGGCGGTTGGTCCGACGACGAGCGCGCCCTGCGTTCGCTGGGCTACGGCGACCTGTAATCCTGCCCCGTCAGCGGCTCGCTCCTGCAACGTGTAGGGGGAGCCGCTGGCGATAAAGGTTCAAAGAACCTTCCCGTGGACCTGTCACTTTCTCAAGCCTTGAGATCCCCCGACACCTATGTCCAGTAACCCTCCCATCGGCCAGCCCGCTTACGTCCTGCACAGTCGCGCCTATCGCGAGAGCAGCGCGTTGGTGGACTTCCTCACGCCTCAAGGGCGGCTGCGCGCGGTGTTGCGTGGCGCGCGGGGCAAGGCCGGGACCCTGGCGCGGCCGTTCGTGCCGCTGGAAGTGGAGTTCCGCGGGCGCGGCGAGCTGAAAAACGTCGGGCGCATGGAAAGCGCGGGAACCTCCACCTGGCTTAATGGCGAGGCGCTGTTCAGCGGCCTCTACCTCAACGAACTGCTGATTCGCCTGCTGCCCGCCGAAGACCCGCATCCGGCGATCTTCGAGCACTATGCGGCGACCTTGCTGGCCTTGGCCGAGGGCAGGGCCCTCGAGCCCTTGCTGCGTGCGTTCGAGTGGCGCCTGCTAGACGACCTGGGCTACGGCTTCGCCCTGGACCTGGATATCCACGGCGCGCCGATTGAGGCGCAGGGCATGTATCGCCTGCAGGTGGATGCCGGCCTGGAGCAGGTTCAGCTGTTGCAACCGGGCCTGTTCAACGGCACCGAGCTGCTGGCCATGGCGCAAGCCGACTGGAGCGCCCCCGGGGCGCTGGCGGCGGCCAAGCGCCTGATGCGCCAGGCGCTGGCGGTGCACCTGGGCGGTCGGCCATTGGTCAGTCGCGAATTGTTTCGCAAGCCCTAGCCTGTCTTGTTGCGCAAATCCGCTTGAATCCTGATCCGACTCGACTTTGAGGGCTGCACGGCCGAAAGCCGGCAGTTATTTTCGCGAGCGGACACTATATGCTGTGCACCGAATCTCTAACTCCTCAGGAGCGCTTCCGTGACCACCAGCAATCGCATTCTTCTTGGCGTGAACATCGACCACGTAGCCACCCTGCGTCAGGCCCGGGGTACCCGTTACCCTGACCCGGTCAAGGCGGCGCTGGACGCGGAAGAGGCGGGGGCCGACGGCATTACCGTGCACCTGCGCGAGGACCGCCGGCATATCCAGGAGCGCGACGTGCTGCTGCTCAAGGACGTGTTGCAAACCCGCATGAACTTCGAGATGGGCGTCACCGAGGAAATGATGGCGTTCGCCGAGCGCATCCGTCCGGCGCACATCTGCCTGGTTCCGGAAACCCGCCAGGAACTGACCACCGAGGGCGGCCTGGATGTCGCCGGGCAAGAGGCGCGGATCAAGGCGGCGGTAGAGCGGCTGTCGAAGATCGGCGCCGAAGTGTCGCTGTTCATCGACGCCGATGAGCGGCAGATCGCGGCTTCCCGGCGCGTGGGCGCGCCAGCCATCGAGCTGCACACCGGGCGTTATGCCGATGCCGAAACGCCGAGCGAGGTGGCCGAGGAGCTGCGGCGCGTGGCCGATGGCGTGGCTTTCGGCCTGGGCCAAGGCCTGATCGTCAATGCCGGTCACGGCCTGCACTACCACAACGTCGAGGCGGTCGCGGCGATCAAGGGCATCAACGAGCTGAACATCGGCCATGCGCTGGTGGCCCATGCGTTGTTCGTCGGCTTCAAAGGGGCGGTGGCGGAGATGAAGGCGCTGATCCTGGCGGCGGCCAAGGCCTGACGAAAGCTCTGTAGCCGCTGCCGCAGGCTGCGATCGATCGGAACGGTCGTGGCGATTTTACGGTTGTTCAGGTCCTGCGGACCTGTCGCAGCCTTCGGCAGCGGCTACAGCAGAGGGTTTAAAGCGGCGGGGTTTCCTGGGTCGGCTTGGTCTTGTCCACGCCCGGCACATGCAGATTGCCCTCGGCCACCTGGTCGCCTTCCAGCTGCGGCTGCGTGACCCAGGTCAGGATGTCGTAGTAACGACGGATGTTGGCGACAAAGTGCACTGGCTCGCCACCCCGGGCGTAGCCATAGCGGGTCTTGCTGTACCACTGCTTCTGCGAGAGACGCGGCAGCATCTTCTTCACGTCCAGCCACTTGTTCGGGTTCAGCCCTTCCTTTTGCGCCAGCTTGCGGGCGTCGTCCAGGTGGCCGCTGCCGACGTTGTAGGCGGCGAGGGCGAACCAGGTGCGGTCCGGCTCTTCGATCTTGTCGTCCAGTTGATCCTTCATGTACGCCAGGTACTTGGCGCCGCCCTTGATGCTTTGCTTGGCATCCAGGCGGTTGGACACGCCCATGGCCTGGGCAGTGTTCTGGGTCAGCATCATCAGGCCGCGCACGCCGGTCTTGGAGGTGACGCTCGGTTGCCACAGGGATTCCTGATAGCCGATGGCCGCCAGCAGGCGCCAGTCGACCTTTTCTTCCTTGGCCGAGGCCTTGAAGTGCTTCTCGTACTTGGGCAGGCGCTGCTGCAGGTGCTGGGCAAAGGTGTAGGCGCCGACATAACCGAGGACGTCCACGTGCCCGTAATAACGGTCTTTCAGGCGCTGCAGGGTGCCGTTCTTCTGCACCTTGTCGAGGAAGTCGTTGATTTCGTTGAGCAGGCTGTTGTCTTCGCCGGCGGCCACGGCCCAGCTCTGGTTGCGGGCATCGCCCAGGTCGAAGGCGACGCGGATATTGGCGAAATACACCTGGTTCATCGCCACTTCGTTGGAATCCACCAGGGTCAGGTCGATTTGCCCTTCGTCGACCATGCGCAGCAGGTCGACCACTTCGACCTCGTCGGACTCTTCATATTGAATGCCGGGGTATTTCAGCTTGAGTTCGGCCAGTTGCTCGGCGTGGGTGCTGCCCTTGAGCACCATGATCTTCTTGCCGACCAGGTCGCCCGCATCGGTGGGGCGGGACTGGCCGTTGCGGTAGATGATCTGCGGGGTGACTTCCAGATAGGTGTGGGAAAACCTGACTTGCTGCTTGCGTTTCTCGCTGCTGACCAGACCGGCAGCAGCCAGCACCGGGCCGTTAGGTTTACCCAGCTGGTCGAAAAGGTCGTCGAGGTTGTCCGCGGTTTCGATCTTCAGCGTCACCCCCAGATCGTCGGCGAAGCGTTTCACCAGCTCGTATTCGAAGCCGGTTTCACCGTTGCGATCCTGAAAGTAGGTGGCCGGGCTGTTACGGGTGACCACCCGCAGCACGCCATCCTCCTTTACTCGCTCCAGTGTGCTGGGTTTCTCAA
This sequence comes from Pseudomonas sp. GW460-12-10-14-TSB1, assembly GCF_017349775.1. NCBI lineage: Bacteria > Pseudomonadati > Pseudomonadota > Gammaproteobacteria > Pseudomonadales > Pseudomonadaceae > Pseudomonas > Pseudomonas sp. GW460-12-10-14-TSB1. Next base: position 83,579 of record NZ_JACNAC010000018.1, on the reverse strand, counting down.
CGCAGGCACTGAGCATCAGGAAGAGTCCGGTTGCGATGAGCCATCTGGCACAGCGCGGACGTAAAGCCATTGGGGAAAACATCTGCGCAGTATACGCAAAGGACAACAACCGCCATATCTCGACAGCGAAGGGCTTGTCTGCTAGAGGTCTCGGCCCCCGGCCAGAGCCTGCGGGAATGGGCCTTCACGGCTTGTTGGATGGGGTGAAATAACCCTTCTGAATGGTCCGGACAAGCCTTTGTCACAGGGTGCCGCGCACGGGCCGACGTCTGGCCGCGCTCGGGCGTGCCGTTTCGGGTGCCGTCGCGGGCGGTTTAGGCTAGAATGCACGGCCTCAAAGCACACCCCCTTCCCGAGGCTGTCCCGAAGATGTTGATCCTGCGCGGCGCTCCTGCCCTTTCTGCCTTTCGCCACAGCAAACTCCTTGAGCAACTGAGCCAGAAGGTTCCAGCTGTCAGTGGCCTGTATGCTGAATTCGCTCACTTCGCCGAAGTTACCGGCGTCCTGACCGGCGACGAACAGCAGGTGCTTGCGCGCCTTCTGAAGTACGGCCCAAGCGTACCGGTGCAAGAACCTACCGGTCGTCTGTTCCTGGTGCTGCCGCGTTTCGGCACCATCTCGCCATGGTCGAGCAAGGCCAGCGATATCGCCCGCAACTGTGGCCTGAGCAAGATCCAGCGCCTGGAGCGCGGCATTGCCTTCTACGTGGCCGGTGAATTCAGCGACGCGCAAGCGCAGCTTATTGCCGATGTGCTGCACGACCGCATGACCCAGATCGTGCTGGGCAACCTGGAGCAGGCTGCCGGCCTGTTCAGCCATGCCACGCCGAAGCCGCTGACCGCCATCGATATCCTCGGTGGTGGCCGCGCCGCGCTGGAGCAGGCCAACACCGAGCTGGGCCTGGCCCTGGCCGAAGACGAAATCGATTACCTGGTCAACGCCTTCCAGGGCCTCAAGCGCAACCCGCACGACATCGAACTGATGATGTTCGCCCAGGCCAACTCCGAGCACTGCCGCCACAAGATCTTCAACGCCAGTTGGGATATCGACGGCCAGAGCCAGGAAAAAAGCCTGTTCGGCATGATCAAGAACACCTATCAGATGCACAACGAAGGTGTGCTGTCGGCATACAAGGACAACGCCTCGGTGATCGTCGGCAATGTCGCCGGCCGTTTCTTCCCGAACCCTGAAACCCGCCAGTACGGCGCGGTGCAGGAGCCGGTGCACATCCTGATGAAGGTCGAGACCCACAACCACCCGACCGCCATCGCCCCGTTCCCGGGCGCATCCACCGGTTCCGGTGGCGAGATCCGCGATGAAGGCGCGACCGGTCGTGGCGCCAAGCCAAAGGCCGGCCTGACCGGTTTCACCGTATCCAACCTGCAGATCCCGGGCTTCGAACAGCCGTGGGAAGTGCCGTACGGCAAGCCTGAACGCATTGTGACCGCGCTGGACATCATGATCGAAGGCCCGCTGGGCGGCGCCGCGTTCAACAACGAATTCGGGCGTCCGGCCCTGACCGGCTACTTCCGTACCTTCGAACAGTCCATCAACACCCCGCACGGTGATGAAGTTCGTGGTTACCACAAGCCGATCATGTTGGCCGGCGGCATGGGCAACATCCGCGAAGAGCACGTCAAGAAAGGCGAGATCGTCGTCGGTTCCAAGCTGATCGTCCTCGGTGGCCCGGCGATGCTCATCGGCCTGGGCGGCGGCGCCGCTTCCTCCATGGCCACCGGCACCAGCTCGGCGGATCTGGACTTCGCTTCCGTTCAGCGTGAAAACCCGGAAATGGAGCGCCGTTGCCAGGAAGTCATCGACCGTTGCTGGCAACTGGGCGACAAGAACCCGATCAGCTTCATCCACGACGTCGGCGCGGGCGGTCTGTCCAACGCCTTCCCGGAACTGGTCAACGACGGCGACCGCGGTGGCCGTTTCGAACTGCGCAACATTCCAAACGACGAGCCGGGCATGGCCCCGCACGAAATCTGGAGCAACGAATCCCAGGAGCGCTACGTCCTGGCGGTCGGCCCGGCCGACTTCGAGCGCTTCCAGGCGATCTGCGAGCGTGAGCGTTGCCCGTTTGCCGTTGTGGGCGAAGCCACCGCCGAACCGCAGCTGACTGTCACCGACAGCCACTTCGGCAACAACCCGGTGGACATGCCACTGGAAGTGCTGCTGGGCAAGGCGCCGCGCATGCACCGTTCGGTGGTTCGCGAAGCCGAGCTGGGCGACGATTTCGATCCGTCGAACCTCGACATCGGCGAAAGCATCGAACGCGTCCTGCATCACCCGGCTGTAGCGAGCAAGAGCTTCCTGATCACCATCGGCGACCGCACCATCACCGGCCTGGTGGCCCGTGACCAAATGGTCGGTCCATGGCAGGTTCCGGTGGCCGACGTTGCCGTCACCGCCACCAGTTTCGACGTCTACACCGGTGAAGCCATGGCCATGGGCGAGCGTACTCCGCTGGCTCTGCTGGACGCTCCGGCGTCGGGCCGCATGGCCATCGGCGAAACCCTGACCAACATTGCCGCTTCGCGCATCAACAAGATCTCCGACATCAAGCTGTCGGCGAACTGGATGTCCGCCGCTGGTCACCCGGGCGAAGACGCACGTCTGTACGACACCGTGAAAGCGGTTGGCATGGAGCTGTGCCCTGAGCTGGGCATCACCATTCCGGTGGGCAAGGACTCCATGTCCATGGCCACCCGCTGGAACGACAACGGTGAAGAAAAAACCGTGACCTCGCCGATGTCGCTGATCGTGACCGGTTTCGCGCCTGTGGCGGACATCCGTCAGACCCTGACCCCGCAACTGCGCATGGACAAGGGCACCACCGACCTGATCCTGATCGACCTCGGTCGTGGCCAGAACCGCATGGGCGCCTCGATCCTCGCCCAGGTGCACGGCAAGCTCGGCAAGCAAGCTCCGGACGTCGATGACGCCGAAGATCTGAAAGCCTTCTTCGCGGTGATCCAGGGCCTCAACGCCGACGGTCACCTGCTGGCTTACCACGACCGTTCCGACGGTGGTCTGCTGACCAGCGTGGTGGAAATGGCCTTCGCCGGCCACTGCGGCCTGAACCTGAACCTCGACGCCCTGGCCGAAACCTCGGCCGAGATCGCCGCCATCCTGTTCAACGAAGAACTGGGTGCGGTGATCCAGGTGCGCCAGGACGCCACTCCGGACGTGCTGGCGCAGTTCAGCGCCGCCGGCCTGGGCGACTGCGTGGCGGTGATCGGCCAGCCGGTCAACAACGGCCATATCAACATCAGCTTCAACGGCGAAGAGGTTTTCGCCGGCGAGCGTCGCCTGCTGCAGCGCCAGTGGGCTGAAACCAGCTACCAGATCCAGCGTCTGCGCGACAACGCTGACTGCGCCGAGCAGGAATTCGACGTCCTGCTGGAAGAAGACAACCCGGGCCTGAGCGTCAAGCTGAGCTTCGACGTCAACCAGGACATCGCCGCGCCTTACATCAAGAAAGGCGTGCGTCCTCAGGTTGCCGTGCTGCGCGAGCAAGGCGTCAACGGCCAGGTGGAAATGGCCGCGGCGTTCGACCGTGCCGGCTTCAACGCGATCGACGTGCACATGAGCGACATCCTCGCCGGTCGTGTCGACCTGAACGAGTTCAAGGGCATGGTTGCCTGCGGCGGCTTCTCCTACGGTGACGTACTCGGCGCCGGCGAGGGCTGGGCCAAGTCGGCACTGTTCAACAGCCGTGCCCGCGACGCCTTCCAGGGCTTCTTCGAGCGCAGTGACACCTTCACCCTCGGCGTGTGCAACGGTTGCCAGATGATGTCCAACCTGCACGAGCTGATCCCGGGCAGCGAGTTCTGGCCGCACTTCGTGCGCAACCGTTCCGAGCAGTTCGAGGCCCGTGTGGCGATGGTCCAGGTCCAGGAGTCGAACTCGATCTTCCTGCAGGGCATGGCCGGTTCGCGCATGCCGATCGCCATCGCCCACGGCGAAGGCCATGCGGAATTCGAAAGCGAAGAAGCCCTGCTCGAAGCCGACCTGTCCGGTTGCGTGGCCCTGCGTTTCGTCGACAACCACGGCAAGGTCACCGAAAGCTACCCGGCCAACCCGAACGGCTCGCCGCGCGGGATCACCGGCCTGACCAGCCGCGACGGTCGCGTCACCATCATGATGCCGCACCCTGAGCGGGTATTCCGTGCCGTGCAGAACTCCTGGCGTCCGGAAGAGTGGAACGAAGACGCGGCGTGGATGCGCATGTTCCGTAACGCTCGCGTGTGGGTGAACTAAGGCCCGTGTACAAGCTCAGCTTTTTCGTCCCGCCCAGCCACGTGGAAGTGGTCAAGAACGCTGTATTCGCCGCCGGCGGCGGACGGATCGGCGCTTACGACCAGTGTGCGTGGCAGGTGCTGGGCCAGGGCCAGTTCCGCCCGTTGGACGGCAGCCAGCCGTTTCTCGGGCAGACCGGCCAGGTCGAGCAGGTGCAGGAATGGAAAGTCGAGCTGGTGGTGGCCGACGAGTTGATCCGTAGCGTGGTGATGGCCCTCAAGCAGAGCCATCCCTACGAGACGCCGGCTTACGAAGTCTGGCGTCTGGAAGACTTCTAAGGCCCCGCCCATGAAAAAGCCCGCTGAACCGGTAACGGTCAGCGGGCTTTTTTGTGCCTGCTCCCCCTGTCGGAGAGGGTCAGACCTTCGCGCTGACCTCGCTGCGGTTGATCAGGCTATCCAGGGCCTGGCTCAGGCTCGCGGCCTTTTCGCCGATCAGCAGGTGCCAGACGCCATCGTCGAGCTGGCTCGAGCCCTGGCAGCCGAGGTTCTTCAGCTGACATTCCGACAGCGCCTTGTTGTCGCCCAGTTGCACCCGCAGGCGAGTCATGGCCACACAGTCCAGTTGCAGCACATTGTCGCTGCCGCCGAAGGCGTCCAGCCATTTCACGGCTTCCTGGGGCGCAATGCTCACCGCTGCCGGTGCTTCGAAGGCTGCGGCGGCGGGGCCTGGCTGCTCCAGTGGCTTGCCGGCGCTGGGCATGGCCAGGCGAATTTCATCGGCGATGCTGTCGGCCAGCGGGCCGACCACCACCTGCAGGCTGCCGCCCTTGCCGGGACGCACCACGGCCATGGCGCCAAGGGCCTTGAGGTCGCTGTCCGACGCCTTGGTACGGTCGGCCAGTTCCAGGCGCAGGCGGGTGGTGCAGGCGCCGACGGTAATCAAGTTGTCCGCGCCGCCCAGGGCCTGGATATAGGCGCCAGCACGCTGATTGTTGCTCATGGTGGCTTTTTCGCTGCCCGGGGTGTCTTCGCGGCCCGGGGTTTTCAGGTTGAAGCGTTTGATGCAGAAGTCGAAGACCGTGTAGTAGATCACCGCATAGAGCAGGCCCACGGGGAATATCAGCCAGCCGTTGGTGGACTTGCCCCAGCCCAGGGCCATGTCGATGGCGCCGCCGGAGAAGGTGAAGCCCAGGTGAATATTGAGGAAGTTGGTCAGGCCCATGGCGAGGCCGGTCAGCAGGGCGTGCACCAGGTAGAGGAAGGGGGCGAGGAACATGAAGGCGAATTCCACCGGCTCGGTCACCCCGGTGAGGGCCGAGGTCAGGGCCATCGACAACAGGATCCCGCCCATCACCTTGCGCCGCTCCGGCAAGGCGTTGCGATACATCGCCAGGCAGGCGGCGGGCAGGCCGAAGATCATCATCGGGAACATTCCGGTCATGAACTGGCCGCCCTTGGGGTCGCCGGCGAAGTAGCGCGAGATATCCCCGGTGACCAGGGCGCCGGTGGTTGGATCGGTGAAGTTGCCGAAGACGAACCAGGCCATGTTGTTGAGGATGTGGTGCAGGCCGGTGACGATCAGCAAGCGGTTGAACACACCGAAGACGAAGGCGCCGAAGCTGCCGCTGTCCAGCAGCAGGGCACCGAAGCTGTTGATGCCGTGCTGGATCGGCGGCCAGATCAGGCCGAACACCACCCCCAGGCCGACGGCGCTGAAGCCGGTGACGATCGGCACGAAGCGCCGTCCGCCAAAGAATGCCAGGTATTCCGGCAACTTGATGTCCTTGAAGCGGTTGTACAGGGCGCCGGCCAGCAGGCCGCTGATGATCCCGGCGAGCATGCCCATGTTGATGCTGGCATCGAGCACCTTGAGGGTCGCCACCATCACCAGGTAACCGATGGCGCCGGCCAGGCCGGCGGTGCCGTTGTTGTCCTTGGCGAAGCCCACGGCGATGCCGATGGCGAAGATCAGCGCCAGGTTGGCGAAGATGGTCTGGCCGGCATCGTGGATGATCGCGATGTTCAGCAGGTCGGTGTCGCCCAGGCGCAGCAGTAGGCCGGCGATCGGCAGGATCGCGATCGGCAGCATCAGGGCCCGGCCCAGGCGCTGCAGGCCTTCGATGAATAATTGGTACATGGCGTGTCTCCCGGTGTTCTTGTTGTTCAGCTCAGGGGCCAGTGTTGGTGGCAGGCATGGCGCACCGCCGAGGCACTGCTCAGGTTCAGCAGGTCGTGGCTGAGGCGCTGGCATTCGGCGGCGTCCAGCTGGCGGACCCGTTCCTTGATCTCGCCCACTTGCGGCGGGCTCACCGACAGCTCGCTGACCCCCAGGCCGACCAGCACCGGCGTCGCCAGCGGATCAGAGGCCAGGGCGCCGCACACCCCGACCCAGCGGCCGTGCCTGGCCGCGCCGGCGCAGGTCTGGGCGATCAGCCGCAGCAGCGCCGGGTGCAGCGCATCGACCCGCGCGGCCAGGCCGGCATGGTCACGGTCCATGGCCAGGGTGTATTGCGACAGGTCGTTGGTGCCGATGGAGAGGAAGTCGGCGTATTCGGCCAGTTGCTCGGCGAGCAGGGCGGCGGCCGGGACTTCGATCATCACCCCCAGCTCCGGGCGCTGGCCGATCCCCAGCTCGGCGCACAGGCAGTCGATGCGCTCGCGGATATGCAGCAGTTCGTCGAGCTCGCTGACCATCGGCAGCAGGATGCGGCAGCGTTGCAGCGGGCTGACCTGCAGCAGGGCCCGCAGTTGCTGGTCCAGCAGTTCCGGGCGGGCCTGGGCCAGGCGAATGCCGCGCAGGCCCAGCACCGGGTTGGCTTCCACCGGCAGCGGCAGGTAGTCCAGTTGCTTGTCGCCGCCCACGTCGATGGTGCGGATGATCACCGCCTTGTCGCCCATGGCATCCAGCACGGCCTGATAGGCCTGGCGCTGCTCCTGTTCATCGGGGGCGGTATGCCGGTCGACGAACAGAAACTCGGTACGCAACAGGCCGACGCCGTCGGCGCCGTTGGCATGGGCGCCCTGGGCTTCCTGGCTGGAGGCGACATTGGCGGCGACTTCGATCGCCTGGCCGTCGAGGGTCCTGGCCGGCAGATGGGCCTGTTGCTGTTGTTGCTCGCGACGCTGCTGGCGCAGCAGATGGCTCTGCCGGACCTGTTCGATACGGGCGCTGTCCGGTGTCAGTTCCAGGCGACCCTGATCGGCGTTCAGCACCACCTGCTGGCCTTGCAGCACATCGAGAAGCTCCGAGCCCAGGGCCACCAGGCAGGGCAGGCCCTTGCCCCGGGCCAGGATCGCCACGTGGGAGGTGGCGCCGCCGGCGGCCATGCACAGGCCAACGGCGCCTTGCTCGCTCAGTTGCAGCAGGTCGGACGGGGTCAGTTCGTGGGCCGCGACGATGGCGCCGGCCGGCAGCTGGTAATGCCAGGCCTCGCCGAGCAGGGCGCGCAGCACCCGTTGTTGCAGGTCGCGCAGGTCGTTGGTGCGTTCGGCGAGCAGGGCATTGCCCAGTTGCAGCAGGATCTCGCACTGTTCGCCGATGGCGTCGCTCCAGGCGTGGGTGGCGGCGCGTCCCTGGCCGATGCTCTGGCGGGCGGCGTCCAGCAGCGCCGGGTCTTCGAGCAGGGCCAGGTGGGCGGCGAAGATCGCTTCTTCCTGGTTGTCCTTGCGTTGCCGGGCGTGGTCCAGGGTGCCGCGAATGTCGCTGCGAACCTTTTCCAGGGCCTGGTCCAACGCCTGCAGTTGTTCCTGGGGCGGGTGACCGCCACTGTCTTCGGGCAGGGTCATGGCGGTCAGGTGAAACAGTGGCCCGCAGACCAGTCCCGGGGCGGCGCAGACACCCTGGATTACCCCGGCTTCGGCAGGGCGCTGGGGGGCGACGGCCTTCACCACTGGCGCCGCGGCGTGGGCGTCTTCGGCCAGCGGGGTGGTGAGGGCGTCCAGCAGGGCCAGCAGGGCGGCTTTGCAGTCCTTGCCCTGGCAGCTGACCCGCACCTCGTCCTGCTCGCCGACCCCCAGCCCCATCAGGCTGACCAGGCTGTCGCAGGACGCCGACTTGCCGTTGAAATGCAGTTGCGCCTTGCTGCTGAAACCCTGGGCGGTCTGGCGGATCAGCGCAGCGGGCCGGGCATGGAGGCCACCGCGGTGATTGACCCGGGTCTGGCCTTCGACCTCGTCGGTCGAGGTGTCGCTGGCTTGCGCCTGGGCTGCATTGGTCGCGCGCGGCACGATGTGCAGCAGCGGTTCGCCGACTTTCACCGATTTCAGGGTGATGGGCAGGGTCTGGAAGTGTTCGCCGTTGGTCAGGATCATCAGGCTGATCAGGCTTTTGCTGTTCCGCGCGACCTGATCGAGATCGAAGCGCAGCAGGGCCTGGCCGCAGCTGACCCGGGCGCCTTCCTGCACCAGCATGGAGAAACCCTCGCCTTGCAGCTGGACGGTGTCCAGGCCCAGGTGCAGCAGCAGTTCCGCGCCGTTGTCGGCGCGCAGGGTCACCGCGTGGCCGGTGCGGGCGGCATGCACCACCACGCCGGCGCAAGGGGCGTGCAGGGTGTTGTTCAGCGGGTCGATGGCGATCCCGTCGCCCATGGCGCCGCTGGAAAACACCAGGTCGGGGACCCTGGCGAGGGTGAGCACCGGGCCGCTCAAGGGAGCGCCGAGCGTCAGGTCTTTATTGTTGTTGTGCATGGCGCAGTACTCATCCGTTGAAGGAAAGGCTCAGTGGGTGCGGGTCACTTTGCTCAGGTGCCGTGGCTGGTCCGGGTCCATGCCGCGAGCCTCGGCAAGGCTTGCGGCCATGCCGTAGAAACTCTGGATCGCCAGGATCGGATCGAGCGCCGGGTGTTCGGCCCGGCTCAGGGTCAGGTCGCGTTCGGCGATATCGTCCGGCGCCGCCAGCAACACTCGGGCGCCACGCTGGCGCATGTCGGCGGCGAGGCTGATCAGGCCGGCCTGTTCCGCGCCCCGTGGGGCGAACACCAGCAGCGGATAGTTGTCTCCGATCAGCGCCATCGGGCCGTGGCGAACTTCCGCGCTGCTGAAGGCTTCGGCCTGGATCGCCGAGGTTTCCTTGAGTTTCAGCGCCGCTTCCTGGGCGATGGCGAACCCGGCGCCACGGCCGATCACCATCAGCCGCTGGCTATCGCGCAGGGCCTCGACGGCCGGGCTCCAGTCCTGGGTCGTGGCCTCGCGCAGCCCCTGGGGCAGGGCGAGGCCGGCTTCCAGCAACTGTGCGTCCTGTTTCCAGTGGGCGATCAGGCGGGCGCTGGCGCTGAGGGTGGCAATAAAACTCTTGGTCGCCGCCACGCTGCGTTCGGCGCCGGCGTGCAGTGGCAGGCAGAACTCGCTGGCGGCTTCCAGCGGGGTGTCCTGGGCGTTGACCATGGCCACGCTCAAGGCCCCGCGCTTGCGCAGCAGCCGCATGCTGTTGACCAGATCGGGGCTCTGCCCGGACTGGGAAAAGGCGAATGCCGCCTGGCCGCTGACGCGCAGTGGCGCCTGTTGCATGGTCACCACCGACATCGGCAAGGACGCGACCGGGAAGCCCAGTTGCTGCATGGTCAGGTAGGCGAAGTAGCTGGCGGCATGGTCGGAGCTGCCGCGGGCGACGGTCATCACCACTTGCGGCGGCTGGCGATTCAGGCGCCCGGCCACTTCGATCAGTTGCGGGTCCAGGTGCTGCAACTGGCCTTCGACGGCCGCGGCAGAGGACAGCGCCTCTTCAAGCATTTTTGAAGTCAATGTCTTCTCCTTCGACCATGACGGCGGTCAGTGTGAGTGAGCGGTCCAGGCACACGCAGTCGGCCCAGCTGCCGACCTGCAAGCGCCCGCGTTCGGCCAGGCCGAGATAATCAGCGGGAAACTGTGACAAGCGTTGCGAAGCTTCGGCCAATGGCAGGCCGATCTTCACCAGGTTGCGCAGCGCCTGGTCCATGGTCAGGGTGCTGCCGGCCAGGGTGCCGTCCGGCAGGCGCACGCCGCCCAGGCATTTGGTCACGGTGTGGCTGCCGAGCTTGTATTCGCCGTCCGGCATGCCGGCCGCCGCGGTGGAATCGGTGACGCAGTACAGGCAGGGGATAGAACGCAGGGCCACGCGCATGGCGCCGGGGTGCACGTGCAGCAGGTCGGGGATCAGTTCCGCGTACTGGGCGTGGGCCAGGGCGGCGCCGACTATGCCAGGCTCGCGGTGATGCAGCGGGCTCATGGCGTTGTACAGGTGGGTGAAGCTGGTGGCCCCGGCGTCGAGCGCGGCCACGCCTTCCTCGTAGCTGCCCAGGGTGTGGCCGATCTGCATGCGGATGCCGCGGGCGCTGAGGGCGCGGATCAGCGCGTCATGGCCGGCGATTTCCGGGGCGATGGTAATCACTCGGATTGGCGCCAGGCGCAGGTAGGCCTCGACTTCGGCCATCAGCGCGGTATGGGCGAAATTGGGCTGGGCGCCGAGCTTGCCTGGATTGATATACGGACCTTCCAGGTGCACGCCGAGCACCCGGGCGCTGCCGCTGGGGCGCTGCTCGCAATATTCGCCGATGGCGCCGAGGACCCGGGTGATCTCCTCGGTCGGCGCGGTCATGGTGGTGGCCAGCAGCGAGGTGGTGCCGAAGCGCACGTGGGTGCGGGTGATGGTCTCGAACGCCGGGGCGCCTTCCATGATGTCCTTGCCGCCACCGCCATGCACATGCAGGTCGATGAAGCCCGGCAGCAGGTAGGGCAGGTCGTTGTCCGCCGGGTCGCAGGGGCTGCCTTCGATGCCGGTGACCTTGCCGTCCCGGTGGTTCAGGCGGCCGCGAATCCAGCCTTGCGGGGTGAGGATGTTGTGTTCGGACATGGGCAGCTCTCTGGGACGGGTTCTTGGCGACTCGGCGACTGGCTCAGCGGCCTGGTTCAGCGACGTAGCTCGGCGACGAAGTCGTAGTAGTCGTTGCGGCAATAGGTGTCGGTGACTTCGATCGGGGTGTTGTCTTCGAGGTAGCCGACACGGGTCATCAGCAGCATCGCGGTGCCGGGGGCGATGCCCACCAGGGCGGCGAACTCGGCGGAGGCGTTGATCGCCTGGATGTGCTGCAGGGCACGCACCACCGGGCGGCCGATGCCGTCGAGGTAGGCGTAGAGCGAATCGCCCACGGCATCCGGCTGGGCAATGATCGAGGCCGGCAGGGTGCTCATTTCGATCGCCATCACCGTGTCGTCGGCTTTGCGCAGACGCTTGAGGCGTGCCACCTTGTCGTTCGGCGACAGGCCGAGGCGGATCAATTCTTCGTGGGTCGGCGTGGTGATTTCCCGCTCCAACCATTGGGAACCGGGCACGAAGCCTTTGAGGCGGAGCATTTCGCTGAAGCCGGACAGGCGCGACAACGGTTGTTCCAGGCGTGGGGTGATGAAGGTGCCGGAGCCCTGGCTGCGGCGGATCAGGCCCTGTTCGAACAGCACTTCCAGGGCCTTGCGCGCTGTGACGCGGGAGATGTTGAGCATCTCGCTCAGGTTGCGTTCCGAGGGCAGGGCCTGTTCGGCTTTCCACTGGCCGGCATGGATCGCGGCTTCAAGGTTGCGCGCCAGTTGCAGGTACAGCGGGGTCGGCTGGGTATCGTCGGGGCGCAGGGCCAGGATGTGGTTCATCTGTCGAGGTTCCGATGCGTTATTGGTTTGTTGTCGCCCGGTAATGTGGCGAAAACTAATACCACTTAAATACCATGTCAACGCCAGTAGTACGGCGATAGCGCACGAAAACGGGCGCTTTATGGGCGTTGCCGGGGATGGTTTGGCGAAGTGGTATTAGGGCGGTCTGGCCGTGAATGCGAAAATCGCAGGGGCGGCGGTTCTTCGAGGGGGAATTGGTATTCACCTTTCGAAGCCGGCGCGACCTGCGATTTTTTTTGTAACTGAGGTGTTTTAGCGGCGTTTCAGCGAGAAATCAGGGGCGGATTTCGATCATCGTGCCGTCCGGGACCAGGCTCCAGACTTCGCGCATGTCGATGTTGCGCATGGCAATGCAGCCGTCGGTCCAGTCCAGGGTATGGAAATACTGCTCCGGGTAGTCTTCGCTGTCCGGGGTGCCGTGGATCATGATCATGCCGCCGGGCTCCACGCCTTCGCGACGCGAACGCGCGGAATCGCTGATGTTCGGGTAGGAGATATGCATGGCCAGGTTGAAGCGGTCGCTGGTCTTGCGCCAGTCCAGCCAGTAGAAGCCTTCCGGCGTGCGCTTGTCGCCTTCCATGAGCTTCGGCCCCTTGGGCTGTTTGCCCAGGGAAATGCGGTAGGTCTTGAAGGGTTTGCCGTCGTTGATCAGTTGCAACTGATGGGCCGACTTGAGGACCAGGACTTTCTCGATGATCTTGCCGTCCAGGGTATCCGTCGCGGAGGCGTGGGAGACAGCGATAACCGAGCAGCAGAAAAGGGCGAGCAACCAGCGCATGAAACGATATCCCTAAGAGTACACAGGTGCCGCGTACGTTTTGTTGTTTAAGTGAGGACCGGCTGAGCCAGGGGCGGAATGGACTCGGAACGCACAGGGTATTGCTCATTCCGCCGGTCAGCGAAGAAGCATTCTAAGGTACGCCCGACCGTGCGAAAAGCCAGCTCGGACCAGGGAATGTCGGCTTCTTCGAAAAGCCGGACTTCCAGGCTCTCTTCGCCGGCGGCGAAATCCAGGTCCGCCAGCTCGGCGCGGAAGAAGACATGCACCTGGCTGATGTGCGGGACGTCGATCAGGGTATAGATGCTCAGGTTGCGGACCCGGGCGCAGGCTTCCTCGAACGTCTCGCGAATCGCCGCCTGTTCGACGGTCTCGCCGTTCTCCATGAAACCGGCCGGCAGCGTCCAGTAACCACGACGCGGCTCGATCGCGCGCCGGCACAGCAGCACCTGGGTGCCCCAGGTCGGCAGGCAGCCGGCGACTATATTCGGGTTCTGGTAATGGATGGTCTGGCAGTTGTCGCAGACAAAACGCAGGCGCGAATCGCCTTCGGGAATGCGCTGGGTGACCGGGTGACCGCACTGGCTGCAGAATTTCATGCTGGGTATCCGAAAAGGCTACGCCTATCTTGGCGTGCACGGGGCTTTGTCGGCAAGTTGTCGTTACGCGACATGGCGTGGATCGGGGGTTGGGCGGTCGGTTTGTTTGGTGCATGATGCAAGGTAGTCGACAGATCGAGAAGACTCATGCTGGACGAGCTACTGCACCGGGTAAGCAACCATACGCCGCGACCGCTGGAGACGGATCGACGTTTCCCCGAGGCCGCCGTGCTGGTGCCCATTACCCGCAGTGACGAGCCCGAGCTGGTGCTGACCCTGCGTGCCAAAGGATTGTCCACCCACGGCGGCGAAGTGGCCTTCCCCGGCGGCCGCCGCGACCCGGAAGATCCCGACCTGGTTTTTACCGCCCTGCGCGAAGCCGAAGAAGAAATCGGCTTGCCTCCCGGGCTGGTGGAAGTGATCGGCCCCTTGAGCCCGCTGATTTCCCTGCACGGGATCAAGGTCACGCCTTATGTCGGGGTGATTCCCGATTATGTCGAATACCTGGCCAATGACGCCGAGATCGCCGCGGTATTCAGCGTGCCGCTGGAGTTTTTCCGCCAGGACCCGCGCGAACATACCCACCGCATCGATTATCAGGGCCGCAGCTGGTATGTGCCGAGCTACCGCTTCGGCGAGTACAAGATCTGGGGCCTGACGGCGATCATGATCGTCGAGCTGATCAACCTGCTGTATGACGCCAAGATCAGCCTGCACCAACCGCCCAAAAGCTTTATCAATATTTGAAGCCATCGCTCGTATGGCCTGAACCCTGCTGTGTACCTGAACCTGCCTGGTCTTGAGGACAACAATATGAAATACCGCCTGGGCGACGCCCGCGTCGAAACCCACCCGCAAAGCTGGATCGCACCCAATGCCACGCTGGTGGGCAAGGTCAAGCTGGAGGAGGGGGCCAACGTCTGGTTCAACGCGGTGCTGCGTGGCGACAACGAGCTGATCCTGATCGGCAGGAACAGCAACGTGCAGGACGGCACGGTGATGCACACCGACATGGGCTTTCCACTGACCATCGGCACTGGCGTGACCATTGGCCACAACGCCATGCTGCATGGCTGCACCGTCGGCGACTACAGTCTGATCGGCATCAACGCGGTGATTCTCAACGGCGCGAAGATTGGCAAGAACTGCATCATCGGCGCCAACTCGCTGATCGGCGAAGGCAAGGAAATCCCCGACGGTTCGCTGGTGATGGGCTCGCCGGGCAAGGTGGTGCGCGAGTTGACCGAGCTGCAGAAGAAGATGCTCGAAGCCAGCGCCGCGCACTATGTGCATAATTCCCAGCGTTACGCCCGCGACCTGGCCGAGCAAGAATAATGACCACCCCCGAAAGACCCGTTCCCTCGCCCTGCGTGAGCATCTGCGCGTTGGACGATGACGATATCTGCACCGGTTGCCAGCGCACGGTGAGCGAGATCACCCGCTGGAGCCGCATGGACAACGCCGAGCGCCGCGAGGTGCTGGCGCTGTGTCATGAGCGCGCCAAGTCCAGCGGGCTGCTGTGGATGATCGGCACCAAGCCCGGCTAAACGGCTGTCGCTGGCAGTCTCGCCCCTGCAGGAGCGAGCCTGCCGGCGATATCGACCAGCTCCCGTCTGGTCCATCCCACCCTCCTGAAGTACCCTGTGCGCCTTACTGACAGGTACTTTTCGCCCCATGCTCTTCCTGATCGCCTATATCGGCAGTGTCGTACTGATCAACTACGCCTTTTCCACCGCTCCGCACCTGGACATCATCTGGTCGGCCTGGGGCGGGTTGGTGTTCGTCCTGCGGGACATGGTGCAGACCCGCTTCGGCCATGGCGCGCTCGTCGCCATGCTGGTGGCGCTGGTGCTGTCCTACGTGACCTCCGACCCGGCCATCGCCCTGGCCAGCGCCACGGCGTTCGCGGTCTCTGAGTGCATCGACTGGCTGGTGTTCAGCATCACCAAGCGCCCGCTGCACGACCGCCTGTGGATAAGTTCGGCGTTGAGCATTCCCCTGGACACCTTTATCTTTTTCGGACTGATCGACGCCTTGACCCCGGGCGTGATCCTCACGGCGCTGGGGTCGAAGTTCGCCGGCGTGACCGCGGTCTGGCTGGCCATGGCCTGGCGTTTGCGCAAGGCGGCGTGCGCCAGCTGAGGCCAAAGCGCGCGGTTCATGTAAAATGCCGCGCTTTCTTCCCCATGGGCCGCCCGCCTGGTGCGCGACCCTCGATGATCCGCTCCTTTTTGAGGACCTTCAGATGACCCGTATCGGAACTCCATTGTCGCCAACCGCGACCCGCGTTTTGCTGTGTGGCTGTGGTGAGTTGGGCAAGGAAGTGGTGATCGAGCTGCAACGCCTGGGCGTTGAGGTGATTGCCGTGGATCGCTACGCCAATGCGCCGGCGATGCAGGTTGCCCATCGCAGCCATGTGATCAACATGCTCGACGGCGCTGCGCTGCGTGCGGTGATCGAGGCGGAGAAGCCGCACTTCATCGTGCCGGAGATCGAAGCCATCGCCACCGCCACCCTGGTGGAGCTGGAGTCCGAAGGGTTCACCGTGATCCCGACCGCCCGGGCTGCCCAACTGACCATGAACCGCGAAGGCATCCGTCGCCTGGCCGCCGAAGAGCTGGACCTGCCGACCTCGCCTTACCACTTCGCCGATACCTTCGAAGACTACCGCAAGGCGGTGGACGACCTGGGCTTCCCCTGCGTGGTCAAGCCGGTGATGAGTTCCTCGGGCAAGGGCCAGAGCCTGCTGCGTAGCGTCGACGACGTGCAGAAGGCCTGGGACTATGCCCAGGAAGGCGGGCGTGCCGGCAAGGGCCGGGTGATCATCGAGGGATTCATCGATTTCGATTATGAAATCACCCTGCTGACCGTGCGTCATGTCGGCGGCACCACCTTCTGCGCGCCGGTCGGCCATCGTCAGGAGAAGGGAGACTACCAGGAATCCTGGCAGCCCCAGGCCATGAGTCCAAAGGCCCTGGCCGAGTCCGAGCGCGTGGCCAAGGCGGTGACCGAGGCCCTGGGTGGCCGTGGCCTGTTCGGCGTCGAACTGTTCGTCAAGGGCGACCAGGTCTGGTTCAGCGAAGTGTCGCCGCGTCCCCATGACACCGGTCTGGTGACCCTGATTTCCCAGGACCTGTCGCAGTTCGCCCTGCATGCGCGGGCGATTCTCGGCCTGCCGATCCCGTTGATCCGTCAGTTCGGTCCATCGGCCTCGGCGGTAATCCTGGTGGAAGGCCAGTCGACCCAGACCGCTTTCGCCAACCTGGGCGCGGCCCTGAGCGAGCCGGACACTGCCCTGCGCCTGTTCGGCAAGCCTGAAGTCAATGGCCAGCGCCGCATGGGCGTGGCCCTGGCGCGGGATGAGTCGATCGAGGCCGCCCGGGCCAAGGCGACCCGGGCTTCCCAGGCGGTCGTTGTAGAGCTGTAAAAGCTTCGCGGGCAAGCCTCGCTCCTACGGGACCTGTAGGAGCGAGCGGGCGGCGATCCGACTTGCCCGCGATGACCTTCTGTCAGCCGACCTGATTCAGGTCGTTATTGCGCGTTTCCTTCAGGCACAGCACAGCGATCAGGCTGAGCACCGCTGCCGCCGACACATAGCCGCCAACCCAACTCAATCCACCCATCGCCACCAGTTTCTGGGCGAAGAAGGGTGCCGCCGAAGCGCCGACAATGCCGCCCAGGTTATAAGCCGCCGATGCGCCGGTATAACGCACGTGGGTCGGGAACAGTTCGGGCAGCAGGGCACCCATCGGGGCGAAGGTCACGCCCATCAGGAACAGCTCGATGCACAGGAACAGCGCCACGCCCCAGGTCGAGCCCTGGGTCAGCAGCGGTTCCATGGTGAAGCCCGAGAGAATCGCCAGCAGGCCGCCGATGATCAGCACCGGCTTGCGTCCATAACGGTCGCTGGCCCAGGCCGACAGCGGCGTGGCCGCGGCCATGAACAGCACCGCGAAGCACAGCAGGCCGAGGAAGGTTTCGCGGCTGTAGCCGAGGGTCGCGACGCCGTAGCTCAGGGAGAACACCGTCGAGATATAAAACAGCGCGTAACACACCACCATCGCCGAGGCACCCAGCAGCACCGGCAGCCAGTACTGGCTGAATAGCTCGACCAGCGGCATCTTGACCCGTTCCTGGCGGGCGATGGCGTTGGCGAATACCGGGGTTTCGTGGAGTTTCAGGCGTACATACAGGCCGACCAGCACCAGCGCGGCACTGAGCAGGAACGGAATTCGCCAGCCCCAGGAGCGGAACTGTTCGTCGCTCAGGCTCATGGCCAGGGTCAGGAACAGGCCGTTGGCCGCGAGAAAGCCGATCGATGGCCCCAGTTGCGGGAACATGCCGAACCAGGCGCGTTTGCCTTTCGGCGCGTTTTCCGTGGCGAGCAGCGCGGCTCCGCCCCATTCGCCGCCCAATCCCAGGCCCTGGCCGAAACGCAGCAGGCACAACAGGATCGGGGCCCAGGCGCCGATGCTGTCATAGCCGGGCAGCACGCCGATCAGCGTGGTGCACACGCCCATCAGCAGCAGCGATGCCACCAGGGTCGACTTACGGCCGATCCGGTCGCCGAAGTGGCCGAACAGCGCCGAGCCCAGGGGGCGGGCGAGGAAGGCGATGCCAAAGGTCAGGAACGCCGAGAGCATCTGGGCGGTGCCGGATGTCTGCGGGAAGAATACCGGGCCGATCACCAGCGCGGCGGCGGTGGCATACACATAGAAGTCATAGAACTCGATGGCGGTGCCGATAAAGCTGGCGGTGGCCACGCGGCTGGCGGAGTTGGTCGGCTGGGCAGGCACGGAGGCGCTGTAAGTGGTGCTGGTCGTCATGCGGTTATCCCTGACAGTCATGTGCTCCATCGGAGCGAATTATTATGGTCGAACACCCAGGGATGTGGGTTTGGCGCGGGCGTGGCTCGGGGTGGGAGCGAAGCCTGCCAGAAGCGGGCGGAGCAGGGCAGAAGCCGCTGGGTGGGGGTAGCACGCGGGTTCTGCGGGGCTTGGGTAAGCGGATCGATTATAGGAAGGCCCCTAACGATCGAACAAGAGCGACTTGCCGTAGCCCTGTAGCCGCTGGCACAGCCTGTGTTCGACGGCGTAGCCGGCGCAAGCCGGAATACGGATACAGGGTTTGCGGTCGATTGCAGCCTCGCGGGCTCGGTAGCGGCTACAGGGTCACTATTACAGCGTGGAAGTGGTGGCCGGCTTGGTGTGCCAGATCAGTACACGACTGACCCGGTTGTCCTCGGTTTCGAGGATTTCCAGGCGGTAGCGGCCGATCTTCAGGCAGACGGCGCTGTCGGGAATGGTCTCCAGCGCTTCGGTGACCAGGCCGTTGAGGGTTTTCGGGCCGTCGCTGGGCAGGTGCCAGCCCAGGCTCTTGTTCAGCTCGCGAATCGAGGCGGCGCCTTCGATGACAAAGCGTCCGTCGGCCTGGGGGTGGATATGCGGGTTGTCGAGGCTGTGTTCGCTTTCGAATTCGCCGACGATTTCTTCGAGGATGTCTTCCAGGGTGACGATGCCCAGCACTTCACCGTACTCGTCCACCACCATGCCCAGGCGGCGCTGCTGCTTGTGGAAGTTCAGCAGTTGCAGCTGCAGCGGGGTGCTTTCCGGCACGAAGTAAGGTTCGTGGCAGGCCGCCAGCAGCGCCTCTTTGGTCAGGCTGGCATCCGGCAGCAGATGGCGGATCTGGCGGGTATTGAGGACCGCCTCGACCTGGTTGATGTCGCTGTGGAACACCGGCAGGCGGGTGCGCTTGGACAGGCGCAGCTGCTCGATGATCTCGCCGATAGGCTCGTCCAGGTTGATCCCGTCGACTTCGCTGCGCGGGACCAGGATGTCATTGACGGTGATGTTGTCCAGAGCATGGATGCCCGACACCGGGTGCGGGCGGCCGTTGGCATGTTCCTCGGCGTCGTCCGGGTCGGCGGCCTGCTCGTCTTCGCTCTGCTTGACGGCACCGGCCTTGCGGGTGAAGGGGCGCAGCAACAGCTGGCTGATGCTGTCGAGCAGCCAGGCCGCGGGGTAGATGATCTTCAGCGGCACGCCCAACAGGGTATTGCCCAGGCTGAGGATGGCGTCCGGATAACGGGTGGCCAGGGTCCGCGGGAGATAGTCGGCGAGTACCAGCAGCACGCTGGTGGCGATCAGGCAGGCCAGCCAGGGGCCGTTTTCCGCCCACTGCAGGAGCGCCAGCAAGGTACTGATGATGACTGCCAGCACCCGGCACAGGGTGTTGCAGAGAATCAGGCTGTCGCGCGGGAAGCTCAGGCGCGCCAGCGGTTTGTCGCCGGAGCGCGAGGCGGTGCGCAGGGTCAGCAGGTGTTGCTGGGCGGCTTCGATGGCGGTGAACAGCCCCGACCACAGCACCAGCAAGGCCAGGACCACGAGCATCGGCTCTATGGGCAGGTTGTCCATTATCGCCGCTCGTCAGATGTGCAGGATGTATTCACGGACCAGCTTGCTGCCGAAGTACGCCAGCATCAGCAGGCAGAAACCGGCCAGGGTCCAGCGAATCGCCTTGTGTCCGCGCCAGCCGAGGCGGTTGCGGCCCCACAGCAGCACGCTGAACACCACCCAGGCCAGGCACGCCAGCAGGGTCTTGTGCACCAGGTGCTGGGCGAACAGGTTCTCGACGAACAGCCAGCCGGAGATCAGCGACAGAGAAAGCAGGGTCCAGCCGGCCCAGAGGAAGCCGAACAGCAGGCTTTCCATGGTCTGCAGCGGCGGAAAGTTCTTGATCAGCCCGGACGGGTGCTTGTGCTTGAGCTGGTGGTCCTGCACCAGCAGCAACAGGGCCTGGAACACGGCGATGGTGAACATGCCATAGGCGAGGATCGACAGCAGG
This sequence comes from Pseudomonas sp. GW460-12-10-14-TSB1, assembly GCF_017349775.1. Taxonomy (NCBI): domain Bacteria; kingdom Pseudomonadati; phylum Pseudomonadota; class Gammaproteobacteria; order Pseudomonadales; family Pseudomonadaceae; genus Pseudomonas; species Pseudomonas sp. GW460-12-10-14-TSB1. The sequence continues at coordinate 63,474 of NZ_JACNAC010000018.1, read as the reverse complement.
ATATGGGCGAGGATGCCCGGTTCTTCGTCGATCACCGGCACCGTGCCGGTGGGCACGAACTGCGCCAGCAGCACGGTCAGCGCTCCCAGCGGAAACAGCAGGACCAGCAGGTTCTCCACCGGAATGCGCGAGCAGGCCAGCAGGGTCAGGGCAATCACCGCGGCGGCGATCAGGCTGGCGGCGCTGAAGAAGTCCAGGCCCAGGCCCACGGGCGTCATCAGGTGGGTCAGCAGGCTGGCGCTGTGGGCGAGCAGGGCAAGGATGCCGAGCGAGACCAGCAGGCGCTTGTTCGTCTTGGCGGCTTGAGCCAGACGAGTGCCTTGATAGAGGGTCGCAGCGGCATAGAGACAGGCGGCGGCGAGAGTGGTTAGCAAGCTGGGTGACAAGGGGAGCATAAATCCTGTTAGGCAAGCCCGAAAGTCGTTGAGTTTGGCATAGAACCGCCAAAACACGAAAGACCGCGCAACCAGACGGCGGCTGTGCGCCGCACGCAGTCTTCGCTATAATCCGCGACCTGCCCACGGAGCACCTCTTTATATAAGGGGCCCGAGCCGCCATTACCTCGGTCTACTTAGGGCCTGAAAGGATCGCGCATGTTTGAAAACCTAACCGACCGTCTCTCGCAGACGCTGCGCCATGTCACCGGCAAGGCCAAGCTGACCGAGGACAACATCAAAGACACCCTGCGCGAAGTGCGCATGGCGTTGCTCGAAGCCGACGTTGCCCTGCCGGTGGTCAAGGACTTCGTCAACTCGGTGAAGGAACGTGCCGTCGGCACTGAAGTGTCGCGCAGCCTGACCCCGGGCCAGGCGTTCGTGAAGATCGTCCAGGCCGAACTCGAAAGCCTGATGGGCGCGGCCAACGAAGACCTGAACCTGAGCGCCGTACCGCCTGCCGTCGTGCTGATGGCCGGTTTGCAGGGCGCCGGTAAGACCACCACCGCCGGCAAGCTCGCGCGCTTCCTTAAAGAGCGCAAGAAGAAGAGCGTGATGGTGGTGTCCGCCGACGTTTACCGTCCGGCGGCGATCAAGCAGCTCGAAACCCTGGCCAACGACATTGGCGTGACCTTCTTCCCGTCCGACCTGAGCCAGAAGCCGGTCGCGATCGCCGAAGCGGCTATTAAGGAAGCCAAGCTCAAGTTCATCGACGTGGTCATCGTCGACACCGCCGGTCGTCTGCACATCGACGCCGACATGATGGACGAGATCCAGGCGTTGCACGCGGTGGTCAAGCCGGTGGAAACCCTGTTCGTGGTCGACGCGATGACCGGCCAGGACGCCGCCAACACGGCCAAGGCCTTTGGCGACGCACTGCCGCTGACCGGCGTGATCCTGACCAAGGTCGACGGCGATGCCCGTGGCGGTGCCGCGCTGTCGGTGCGTGCGATCACCGGCAAGCCGATCAAGTTCATCGGTATGGGCGAGAAGAGCGAAGCGCTCGAGCCGTTCCACCCTGAGCGTATCGCTTCGCGCATCCTCGGCATGGGCGACGTGCTCAGCCTGATCGAGCAGGCCGAACAGACCCTCGACAAGGAAAAAGCCGACAAGCTGGCCAAGAAGCTGAAAAAAGGCAAAGGCTTCGACCTCGAAGACTTCCGCGATCAGCTGCAACAGATGAAGAACATGGGCGGCCTCGGTGGCCTGATGGACAAGCTGCCGAATATCGGTGGCGTGAACCTGGCGCAAATGGGCAATGCCCAAGGCGCGGCCGAGAAGCAGTTCAAGCAGATGGAAGCCATCATCAACTCCATGACCCCGGCCGAGCGCCGCGACCCTGAGCTGATCAGCGGTTCGCGCAAACGCCGGATCGCCATGGGCTCCGGCACCCAGGTGCAGGACATCGGTCGCTTGATCAAGCAGCACAAGCAGATGCAGAAGATGATGAAGAAATTCTCCGCCAAGGGCGGAATGGCGAAAATGATGCGCGGCATGGGCGGAATGTTGCCCGGCGGCGGCATGCCGAAGATCTGAAGAATCCGCGCCGGCAGCCATGCCGGCGTTTCCCGCGGGGACGCGGGACCTCCAGCAAACCCGCGTTTGGCGGGAGCTGACTCGCCGTTGTTGCCAACGGCCCTATAGCAAATCTGGATGGCAGCCGGTAGGCGCCGGAAAAAGTCATTTGCAAAAGTCCGGATATTCCTTAGAATATGCGGCCTTTCGGGCACCCATGCCCGCTGTGCATTTAGATTTGCAGCACCGACTACAGGAACGATGTTCACATGCTAACAATCCGTCTTGCCCTTGGCGGCTCCAAAAAGCGCCCGTTTTACCACTTGACCGTGACCGACAGCCGCAACCCACGCGACGGTTCGCACAAAGAACAAGTTGGCTTCTTCAACCCGATCGCTCGTGGTCAAGAAGTCCGCCTGTCCGTGAACCAAGAGCGCGTAGCCTACTGGCTGAGCGTTGGTGCACAACCGTCTGAGCGCGTTGCTCAGCTGTTGAAGGAATCGGCTAAGGCTGCAGCCTGAACCCTATGAACGCGACGCCTGCTCCTGCTGATGATTTGATCGTTATCGGCAAAATCTACTCTGTTCACGGCGTTCGCGGCGAAGTGAAGGTTTATTCCTTTACTGATCCGATTAAAAACCTGTTGGATTACAAAACCTGGACGCTCAAGCGCGAAGGTAGCGTGAAACAGGTTGAGCTGGTCAGCGGACGCGGGAATGAAAAATTCCTGGTCGCAAAGCTCAAGGGTCTCGATGATCGTGAAGAAGCGCGTCTTCTGGCCGGTTATGAGATCTGCGTGCCGCGCAACCTGTTCCCTGAACTGACCGACGGCGAGTACTACTGGTACGAGCTGCAAGGTCTCAAGGTCATCGACACTCACGGACAGCTGTTCGGGAAGATCGATCACCTGCTGGAGACCGGCTCGAACGATGTAATGGTGGTCAAGCCTTGCGCTGGCAGCCTGGATGATCGCGAACGCCTGTTGCCCTATACCGAGCAATGCGTGTTGGCCGTCGACCTGGCAGCGGGCGAGATGAAGGTGGATTGGGACGCGGACTTCTGAACGTGGCTAGCCTGCGCGTAGAAGTGATCAGTTTGTTTCCCGAGATGTTTTCCGCCATCAGCGACTACGGCATAACCAGCCGCGCGGTGAAACAGGGGCTCTTGCAGCTGACCTGTTGGAATCCGCGAGACTACACCACGGATCGACATCACACTGTGGACGATCGCCCATTTGGCGGTGGCCCGGGCATGGTGATGAAGATCAAGCCCCTGGAAGATGCTCTGGTTCAGGCCAGGCAGGCAGCCGGGGAGGGCGCGAAGGTGATTTACCTGTCGCCCCAAGGCCGCAAACTGACTCAGTCGGCGGTTCGCGAGTTGGCGAATGAGGATGCATTGATCCTGATTGCCGGTCGTTATGAAGGCATTGACGAGCGTTTTATTGAAGCTCATGTCGATGAAGAGTGGTCGATTGGCGACTATGTACTCTCCGGTGGCGAGCTGCCGGCGATGGTCCTGATTGATGCGGTTACGCGACTGCTGCCCGGAGCTTTAGGGCATGCGGATTCCGCGGAGGAAGATTCCTTCACGGATGGTCTGCTGGATTGCCCGCACTACACCCGACCGGAGGTGTATGCGGATCAGCGTGTTCCCGACGTGTTGCTGAGTGGCAACCACGCACACATCCGGCGTTGGCGTTTACAGCAGTCCCTTGGTCGGACCTATGAACGACGCGCCGATCTTCTGGAAAGCCGCTCGCTTTCTGGAGAAGAGAAGAAGCTGCTCGAGGAATACATCCGCGAGCGGGACGATAGTTAACAACGTATCGATGGTAGATCCGACGATTTACCTTAGGAGCACAGCATGACCAACAAAATCATTCTTGCACTCGAAGCAGAGCAGATGACCAAAGAGATCCCAGCCTTTGCCCCGGGCGACACCATTGTCGTTCAGGTGAAAGTGAAGGAAGGCGATCGTTCCCGTCTGCAAGCGTTCGAAGGCGTTGTAATCGCCAAGCGTAACCGCGGCGTGAACAGTGCATTCACCGTTCGTAAAATCTCCAACGGTGTTGGCGTAGAGCGTACTTTCCAGACCTACAGCCCGCAAATCGACAGCATGGCTGTCAAGCGTCGCGGTGACGTGCGTAAAGCCAAGCTGTACTACCTGCGCGACCTGTCGGGTAAAGCAGCTCGCATCAAGGAAAAACTGGCTTAAGTCCAGCTTCCGATGCAGAAAAAAGCAGCCTACGGGCTGCTTTTTTGTTGCCCGTCATTTACCCCCGAATTGTGTTTCAGGCAGTAGAACCATGAGCCCCCGCGAGCAAGAAATCCAACGCCGGACCGAGCTGTCGGTCACCCGCGTGACCAAGGCGGTATTCCCGTCGACCACCAACCACCACAACACCCTGTTCGGCGGCACGGCGCTGGCCTGGATGGACGAAGTGTCGTTCATCGCCGCGACCCGTTTCTGCCGGTTGCCGCTGGTCACCGTGTCCACCGACCGTATCGACTTCAATCACCCGATTGCCGCGGGCTCCATCGTCGAGTTGGTGGGACGGGTAGTGAAGGTCGGCAACACCAGCCTCAAGGTCGAGGTTGAAGTCTTCGTCGAGAGCATGAGTTGTGATGGGCGGGAGAAGGCCATCCATGGCCTGTTCAGCTTCGTCGCCATCGATGACGACAAGCGCCCGGTGCCAGTGCTGCCGGGGTTTGCGGACTGATAGCGGGTTGATCAAAAGCAAGCTCGCAGCTACAGGCGCGAGCTTGCCCAGGGTACGCGTCAGCCCGCCGTCGTATCCTTCTGAATCAACGCCACCAGGGTCCAGCCCGCAGCGGGCTTGAGGGCGCTGTCCGGCGTCACCACATGCACCCAGCCGCTGCTGTCGCGAGCGAACAGCAGGGTCGCCCGCTCACCATGCAGCGCCTGGTAATCCTCCCAGCCAAAACCCTCGGTCAGGTTGGTGCTGTACAGCTCCGCACCCTGTCCCAGCAGGCTGGCCAGTTTGCTGTAGGACAGCGCCTCGCTGCCCAGCAGGTGCCCGCGGTGTTCATGGCTGGCCCGATGTTTGTCGGTGCGCCGGCTTTCCTGGCTGTTGGCCAGGCCGAACAGGCGCTGATGGCCGAAGTCATGACGGAAGCGCATGGAGGCCAGGGTGTTCAGTTCGCCGGAGGGCGACAGTGCCAGTAGATGGCCAAGCCCCACCAGGTCCAGATGGGCATCGGCATGCTGCGACGCCGGGTTGCCGAAGTAGGTCGGCAGGCCGTCCATGCGCGCGGCGCGGATGTTTTCCCAGCTCGAATCGGTCAGCAGCACGCGACTGCCCAGTTGTTGCAGGGCCTTGCCGATGGTCCGCGCCGGAGCGTTCGCCCCGACGATCAGGAAACCGCTCGGCGCCGGCTCCGCGACCTTCAACAGGCGGGCCAGCGGCCGCGCGGTGGCGCTTTGCAGCACCACGGTGCCGATGATCACGGCGAAGGTCAGCGGCACCAGCAGCAACGCGCCTTCATGGCCGGCCTGGTCCAGGCGAATGGCGAAGATCGCCGAGACGGCCGCGGCGACTATGCCCCGGGGCGCGATCCAGGCCAGCAGGGCCCGTTCGCGCCAGCTCAGGTTGGAGCCGGCGGTGGACAGCAGCACGTTCAAGGGCCGGGCGATGAACTGGATCACCAGCAGCAGAATCAACACCAGCGGCCCCAGGGCGATCAGCGCATTGAGGTCCAGGCGCGCCGCCAGCAGGATGAACAGCCCGGAAATCAGCAACACGCTGAGGTTTTCCTTGAAGTGCAGGATGTGCCGGACGTCGACGTCCTTCATGTTGGCCATCCACATGCCCATCAGGGTCACGGCCAGCAGGCCGGACTCATGCATCACCTGGTTGGCGCCGATGAAGATACCCAGCACCGCCGCCAGCGTGGCCAGGTTGTGCAGGTACTCCGGCAGCCACTGGCGGCGCATGATGGTGCCCAGCACCCAGCCGCCGACGATGCCGAACAGGCTGCCGCAGAGGATCACCCCGCCGAAGGTCATCAGGCTGTGCTGCAGGCCCTGGCCCTCGGCGCTGGCGATGATGAAGCTGTAGACCACCACCGCCAGCAGGGCGCCGATCGGGTCGATGACGATGCCTTCCCAGCGCAGGATATTGGCGATCGACGCCTTGGGCCGAACCACTCGCAGCATGGGCACGATCACGGTGGGCCCGGTGACCAGGGTCAGGGTGCCGAACAGCAGCGCCAGCAGCCAGTCGAAACCCAGCAGCCAGTGGGTGGCCAGGGTGATCACCGCCCAGGTCGAAAGGGCGCCGATGGTCACCAGCCGGTGCACCACCTTGCCGATCTCGCGCCACTCCGACAGGTGCAGGGTCAGGCTGCCTTCAAACAGGATCAAGGCCACCGCCAGCGACACCAGGGGCATCAGCAGCGGTCCGAACAACTCTTGTGGGTCGAGCCAGCCCAGGACCGGGCCGGCGAGAATGCCGCTCAACAGCAGGAACAGAATGGCCGGCAGTTTCAGGCGCCAGGCCAGCCACTGGCAACCTACTGCCGCCACGCCTATGCCGCCAAAGGCCAACAGAATCTGTTGCTCGTTCATTGAAGCTCCCTGTTCCTTGAAATAGCGGGCTATGAAAGACTAGCGACCCTCTGCACAGTTCACTATTTATTTGCGCCCGGCCTCAAGCCCGTGCCTTTCGAGTATTTATGCCCGCCATCGACCATCCCCTGATAGACCGTTTCCTCGATGCGCTATGGCTGGAAAAGGGCCTTTCGGACAACACCCGCGAGGCTTATCGCAGCGACCTGGCGTTGTTCAACGGTTGGCTACAGGAAAAGGGGCTGGAGCTGGTGAATGCCGGCCGCGAGCTGATTCTCGACCACCTCGCCTGGCGGGTGGAGCAAGCCTACAAGCCGCGTTCGACTGCGCGTTTTCTCTCCGGGGTGCGTGGCTTCTATCGTTACCTGCTGCGGGAAAAACTGATCGCCGTGGACCCCACGCTGCAAGTCGACATGCCGCAGTTGGGGCGGCCGTTGCCCAAGTCCCTGTCGGAGGCTGATGTCGAAGCCCTGTTGGCCGCTCCCGACCTCAGCGAGGCTATCGGCCAGCGCGATCGCGCCATGCTTGAGGTCCTGTATGCCTGCGGCCTGCGGGTCACCGAGCTGATCAGCCTGACCCTGGAGCAGGTCAACCTGCGCCAAGGCGTGCTGCGGGTGATGGGCAAAGGCAGCAAGGAGCGTCTGGTGCCGATGGGCGAGGAAGCGATTGTCTGGGTCGAGCGCTACATGCGCGATGCCCGTGGCGAGCTGCTCGGCGGGCGGCCCAGCGATGTGCTGTTCCCCAGCCTGCGCGGCGAGCAGATGACCCGGCAGACCTTCTGGCACCGGATCAAGCATCAGGCCAAGGTCGCCGGGATCGGTAAGTCGCTGTCGCCCCATACCTTGCGGCACGCCTTCGCCACCCATCTGCTCAACCACGGCGCCGACCTGCGGGTGGTGCAGATGCTGCTTGGCCACAGCGACCTGTCGACCACCCAGATCTACACCCATGTCGCCCGGGCCCGTTTGCAGGACCTGCACGCCAAGCACCATCCCCGCGGTTGAGTGAGGTGTCGGTCACGACCCGGCAGCGGCTCCGCGCTGATCGGCAAATGACCGGCTTGGCTCAGCGGGAGCCCGCCAGGCGGGCCTTATGTGGTAGGCTTTGCCGGTTTGCAAAGTGGGCCGTTATGACCCGGTGTTCCAGTACGGGCGTTCTGACCGTCCCATTTGTCCGCCTTCAGGAGTTCCCAATGCGCGTGACCCAGATTATCGCCGCCGCAGCCATTGCGTTGGCCAGTACCTTTGTTATGGCCGATGACGCCGCCGAAAAAGCGATTCGTAAAAGCCTCCAGGGCCTGCAGCTCGAAGTCCCGGTAGAAAGCATCAGCGCCAGCCCGCTGCCTGGCCTCTATGAAGTCAAGCTCAAGGGCAGCCGCGTGCTGTACGCCAGCGCCGACGGCCAGTTCGTGATGCAGGGCTACCTGTTCCAGCTCAAGGACGGCAAGCCGGTCAACCTGACCGAAAAAACCGAGCGCCTGGGCGTGGCCAAGCTGATCAACGCCATTCCGGTCGCTGAAACCGTGGTCTACCCGGCCATCGGCGAGACCAAGACCCACATCACCGTCTTCACGGACACCACCTGCCCGTACTGCCACAAGCTGCACGCCGAAGTGCCTGAGCTGAACAAGATGGGCGTGGAAGTGCGTTACGTCGCCTTCCCGCGCCAGGGCCTGGGTTCGCCGGGCGACGAGCAGTTGCAGGCGGTCTGGTGCTCGGCCGACAAGAAAGCGGCCATGGACAAGATGGTCGACGGCAAGGAAATCAAGGCCGCCAAGTGCGCCAACCCGGTTTCCAAGCAATTCGCCCTGGGCCAGTCGATCGGTGTGAACGGTACGCCGGCCATCGTTTTGGCCGACGGCCAAGTGATTCCGGGCTACCAGCCTGCGCCACAAGTCGCCAAACTGGCGCTGGGCGCGAAATAATCCTGCGTCGTCGAGCCTTTGACGATCATGGCGCAGCGGTTGTGGCCGACGCGTCATTAATAGAGAGCCGTGTGGTTTGCGGCTGTTTTCCACGGCCGACCTAGTGTCGGCCGTTTCATGGGGAGTTCAGAGTGAATCCGGTCAAAGTGGGCATCTGTGGGCTGGGTACCGTCGGTGGCGGTACCTTCAATGTACTTCAGCGCAACGCCGAGGAAATTGCTCGTCGTGCCGGGCGTGGAATCGAAGTGGCACAAATTGCCATGCGCACGCCAAAGCCTCAGTTCCAAACGACCGGTATTGCGATTACCAACGATGTGTTCGAAGTGGCCACGAACCCTGAGATCGACATCGTCATAGAGCTGATGGGCGGCTATACCGTTGCCCGCGAGCTGGTACTCAAGGCCATCGAGCATGGTAAACATGTGGTCACCGCCAACAAGGCGCTTATCGCCGTACACGGTAACGAAATTTTCGCCAAGGCCCGTGAGAAGGGTGTGATCGTGGCGTTCGAGGCCGCCGTGGCGGGTGGTATTCCAGTCATCAAGGCGATCCGCGAAGGCCTGTCGGCCAACCGCATCAACTGGGTGGCCGGGATCATCAACGGCACTGGCAACTTCATCCTCACCGAAATGCGCGAGAAGGGCCGCACCTTCGAAGACGTGCTGGTCGAGGCCCAGGCCCTGGGTTACGCCGAAGCCGATCCGACCTTCGACGTCGAAGGCATCGACGCGGCGCACAAGCTGACCATCCTGGCGTCCATCGCCTTTGGTATCCCGCTGCAGTTCGACAAGGCCTACACCGAAGGCATCACCAAGCTGACCACCGCCGACGTGAACTACGCCGAGGCCCTGGGCTATCGCATCAAGCACCTGGGCGTGGCCCGCCGCACCGATGCCGGCATCGAGCTGCGCGTGCACCCGACGCTGATCCCGGCCGATCGCCTGATCGCCAACGTCAATGGCGTGTTCAACGCGGTGATGGTCAACGGCGACGCCGTCGGCTCGACCTTGTACTACGGCGCCGGCGCCGGCATGGAGCCGACCGCTTCGTCGGTGATCGCCGACCTGGTGGACGTGGTTCGCGCCATGACCAGCGACCCGGAAAACCGCGTGCCGCACCTGGCCTTCCAGCCGGACTCGCTGTCGGCGCACCCGATCCTGCCGATCGAGGCCTGCGAAAGTGCCTACTACCTGCGGATCCAGGCCAAGGATCACCCGGGCGTACTGGCCCAGGTGGCGAGCATCCTGTCCGAGCGCGGCATCAACATCGAGTCGATCATGCAGAAAGAGGTCGAGGAACACGACGGCCTGGTGCCGATGATCCTGCTGACCCACCGGGTGGTGGAACAGCGCATCAACGATGCGATCACCGCGCTGGAAGCCCTGCAGGGCGTGGTCGGTCCGGTCGTACGGATCCGCGTCGAGCACCTGAACTAATCCGCTTCGTTGCGGGAGCCCCGGCGGCTCCCGCTTGAGAACTCTTTTTAGAGGAGCCAGTCATGCGTTACATCAGCACCCGCGGCCAGGCACCGGCCCTGAATTTCGAAGACGTCCTGCTGGCCGGCCTGGCGAGCGACGGTGGCCTGTACGTACCGGAAAACCTGCCACGTTTCACCCAGGAGGAAATCGCTTCCTGGGCCGGCCTGCCATACCACGAGCTGGCCTTCCGGGTAATGCGCCCGTTCGTCACCGGCAGCATTCCGGATGCCGACTTCAAGAAAATCCTCGAGGAAACCTACGGTGCGTTTTCCCACAACGCCATTGCCCCGCTGCGCCAGCTGAACGGCAACGAGTGGGTCCTGGAGCTGTTCCACGGCCCGACCCTGGCGTTCAAGGACTTCGCCCTGCAACTGTTGGGTCGCCTGCTGGACTACGTGCTGGAGAAGCGCGGCGAGCGCGTGGTGATCATCGGCGCCACTTCCGGCGATACCGGTTCGGCCGCCATCGAAGGCTGCAAGCGTTGCGACAACGTCGATATCTTCATCCTGCACCCGCACAACCGTGTGTCCGAAGTGCAGCGCCGGCAGATGACCACCATCTTCGGTGAGAACATCCACAACATCGCCATCGAAGGCAACTTCGACGACTGCCAGGAAATGGTCAAGGCCAGCTTCGCCGACCAGGGCTTCCTCAAGGGCACTCGCCTGGTGGCGGTGAACTCGATCAACTGGGCGCGGATCATGGCCCAGATCGTCTACTACTTCCACGCGGCCCTGCAGCTGGGCGGCCCGGCGCGTTCGGTGGCGTTCTCGGTGCCGACCGGCAACTTCGGCGATATCTTCGCCGGTTACCTGGCCCGCAACATGGGCCTGCCGATCAACCAGCTGATCGTCGCCACCAACCGCAACGACATCCTGCACCGCTTCATGAGCGGCAACCAGTACGTCAAGGAAACCCTGCACGCCACCCTGTCGCCGTCGATGGACATCATGGTCTCGTCGAACTTCGAGCGCCTGCTGTTCGACCTGCACGGTCGCAACGGTGCCGCGCTGGCCGGGCTTATGGATTCCTTCAAGCAAGGTGGCGGTTTCAGCGTCGAGCAGGAGCGCTGGACCGAAGCCCGCAAGCTGTTCGATTCCCTGGCCGTGGACGACGCCCAGACTTGCGAGACCATCGCCGAAGTCTTCGCCCAGACCGGCGAAGTGCTCGACCCGCACACCGCGATCGGCGTCAAAGCCGCCCGTGAGTGCCGTCGCAGCCTGGACATCCCGATGGTGGTGCTGGGCACCGCGCATCCGGTGAAGTTCCCGGAAGCGGTGGAGCAGGCCGGGATCGGCAAGGCCCTGGAATTGCCGGCGCACCTGTCCGACTTGTTCCAGCGCGAAGAGCGTTGCACCGTCCTGGCCAACGACCTGAAAGCCGTCCAGGCCTTCGTCAGCCAGCACGGCAATCGCGGCAAACCGCTCTGATCGAGTGACATCGATCGTCAACAAGGCCCGTCTCTGACGGGCCTTGTCTTTTTATACACAGGCTGTTTATCGCGCGCGGCTTCTAAGGACGGGGCTCAAGGAAAGAGCACAAGGACAGAGCGACGCCGCGTCGAGGATCACTCACAGGATGCTTATGTTGCTGCGCCCGGTTTTCCGCACATTGATGGTTTTGGCGATGCTGTCCCTGGCTCCGTGCCTGATGGCGGCGCAGAACCTGCCCTTCAAGCTGGTGCCGGCCTTCGTTGAGCTGCAACCGCTCACCCTGGCCCCGGCCGAACGGCAATGGCTGGCGGGCCATGGCACCTTGAAGGTGGGCATTTCGATCGACGACTACCAGCCGATCGATATCACCCGCGACCGCAACCGTTACCAGGGCATCAGCGCCGACTACCTGAGCCTGGTGGGCGAACGCCTGGGTGTGTCCCTGGAAGTCCTGGGGTTCTCCGAGCGCGAACAGGCGGTCGAGGCGCTGCGCACGGGGGCGATCGATATCCTGACCAGCGCCAACGGTTACGAGCGTGGTGCCGTGGGGCTGCATTTTTCCAGTGACTACATGCCCGACCGCGCGGTCGTGGTGGTGCGCAGGGACGAGGCGGAAATGCCCGAAGACCTGGCCGGCAAGAAAGTGGTGCTGCTGGAGGGCTATGCGGACGCCAAGATCGCCCATGCGGCCTATCCCAACAGCCAGATCATTCTTTCGCCCAATCTGTACAGCGGTCTGGAAGCCCTGAAACAGGGGGATGTCGATGCCTTTATCGGCAATGAAGTGATCGTCCGTGCCTACAAGGCGCTGCGCCCTTACCTGGGGTTGCAGGTCCGCACTGAAAGCCGGCTGCCGCCGATCGGCTTTGCTTTCGCCACGCGCCAGACCGACCCGCTGCTCGGCCGCCTGATCGAACAGGCGCTACAGAGTATCGACGACTCCACGCGGCGGGAGATTCTGGCCCGCTGGACCACCGGGCTGGGCGCCAGCACCGGCGACGAGCGGATCAAGCTGAGCAAGCAGGAGCGCGCCTGGCTGCTCGAACATCAGCATGTGGTGGTGGCGTCCCAGCAGTTTCCGCCCTACGTGTTCAAGGACAAGGACGGCCAGTGGGCCGGGTTGAACATCGACCTGCTCAGCCGGATTTCGCGCATGACCGGCCTGCAGTTCGTCCAGGAGGAAACCTTCTCCACGGCCCACACCCTGGACCTGCTGCTCAAGGGCCGGGCGCAGATGAACACCACGCTGTCGGCCAACGATGAGCGCTGTGGCTTCCTCGACTTCACCCATGCCTTTGGCGGCTCGGCCTGGGTGTTCGTGGTCCGCGCCGACGACATCCAGCTCAATACCTTCAACCAATTGGCCGGCAAGGTGCTGGCGCTTCCGGCCAAGCATGCGCTGGAGAGTTACGTCCGGCAGAACTACCCGAAGGTCCACCTGCGTCTGGTCGACACCTACCTGGAGGCGCGGGCCCTGGTGGCCAGCGGCGAGGCCGACGCGACCATCCAGAACGAAGTCGAGGTGCAGGGTTACCCGGCGAACGGGCTGCGCATCGGCCGCAGCGTCGAGGGCAAGTGGTCGGCCGACGAGTTGTCGGTGCGCCGGGACCAGCCCGAGCTACTGAGTATCCTGAACAAGGCCCTGGAAGCCTTCCCGGTGGCCGAGCTCAGCGCCATCCGCCTGAAATGGCTGGGGGTGACGCCGGTGCCGGTGCCCATGTGGCAGCGGGTGCCGGTGTGGATCTACTGGGTCACCTTCACCGCCATCCTGTTCGGCCTGTTGTCCCTGGCCTGGAACACCCGGCTCAAGGGGCAGATCCGCCAGCGCCTGCAGGCCGAGCAACGGCTCAACGACCAGCTGGCGTTCAAGCGCGCCTTGCTCGACGGCATCCCCAACCCGATCTTCGTCCGCGACCTGGCCGGACGCCTGATCACCTGCAACAAAAGCTACGAAACCCAGACCGGCATGCAACTGGAACAGATCAAGGGGCTGTGCCTGACCGAGCTGGACGTCCTGCCCGAGGCCACGGCCCGGCAGCTGCACCGCGAGCTCCTGGAGCAGCTGGAGACCCAGGAGCCGGTGTTCGTCGACCGTCAGATCGAGTCCAGGAACGGCCCGGTGCAGGTCTACCAATGGACGGTGCCGTTCTACAGTGCCCAGGGCGATTTGCAGGGGCTGCTGGGGGGCTGGATCGATATCACCGAGCGCAAGCGTCTCGAGGAGGAGTTGCTGGAGGCGCGTCGCGCGGCGGATCGGGCGAACTACGCCAAGAGCGCCTTTCTCTCGACTATGAGTCATGAGATTCGCACGCCGATGAACGCGATCATCGGTTTGCTGGAGCTGGAAAAGGAACAGGCGCGCCTGCGCGGCATGCCGTTTTCCGATGCCTTGCGCGTGGCTTATCAGTCGGCGCAGGAGCTGGTCGGCCTGATGGGCGACAACCTCGACCTGGCCAAGATCGAGGCCGGGCACATGCAGCTGGCGCCGCAGACGGTGGCCCTGCGAGTCTTCTTCGAAGACATACAGCAATTGTTCGAGGTCACCGCGCGCAACAAGGGGCTGCACCTGACGCTGGCCTTCGACAAGGCGGCGGATGGCTTCTACTGGCTCGACCCGTTGCGCCTGCGCCAGGTGCTGCACAACCTGCTGAGCAATGCCCTGAAGTTCACCCAGGCCGGCGAGGTGCGGGTATCCGTGGAGCGCCAGGCCGACGAACATGGCGCCGACCGCTTGTGCATCGGCGTGGCCGACACTGGGTCGGGTATCAGCCCGGAGAAGCAGGCGAGCCTGTTCGATCCGTTCATTCAGGCCCATGTGCAGACGACGCCGGAGCAGGGCGGAACCGGCCTGGGCCTGAGCATCTGCAAGCAACTGGTGGAGCTGATGGGTGGCCGTATTCTGCTGCAAAGCCAACCCGGCGTGGGAACCACCGTGACCCTCGAACTCTACCCGGAACAGGTGGTCGAGGCTTTCAGCCAGTCGCCCCAGGTGACCAGCGAGCGCCCGCAGAGCCGTCGCATGTCGGTGCTGGTGGTCGATGACGTGCGGGCCAATCGCATGGTGCTCAGCCAGCAACTGATGTTCCTCGGGCACAAGGTGGTGGCGCTCGACGGTGCCGAGGCGGCGCTGGCGCGCTGGCAGGGCGAGGCGTTCGACCTGGTGATGACCGACTGCCACATGCCGGGCATGAGCGGTTATCAGCTGAGCGAAGCGATACGTGAGATCGAGGCCCGGGAAGGGCGCGACGCCTGCCCGCTGATCGGCTGCACGGCCAATGCCTTCGAGGATGAACAGCAGCGCTGCGAGCAGGCCGGCATGGATGAACTGCTGGTCAAGCCGGTGACTCTGGACCGGCTGGCGCAGATGCTTGCGCGCTTCTTGCCGCCGCCGTCCTTCGACATCCAGACCCTGCGCACCATGACCCAGGCCGACGAGCCGATCCTGCAACGCATGCTGCGCGAGCTGTGGAACAACCTGGGGCAGGAGCAGGCGGCCCTGGAATCGGCGGTGCTGGAGCAGGACTGGGCGCGTATCGGTGCGTCCACGCACCGCCTGAAAGGGGTGTGCTGCCTGATCGATGCGCTGCCGCTGGCCCAGGTCTGCATCGACCTGGAGGCCGTTGCCCGGGCCCGCTCGACGGCGGAGCTGGCGGAGCACTGGCTGCGTCTTAAGGAGGCCATCGGCTGCTTGCGCAGCGATATCGAGCCGCACCTGGGTAGCGATTAAGACTTGTCTTATGGGGCGACCTGCCCTCTGCGATTAACGTACCGGCCCGCTGCGGATTCTCGCCGCTCTTGCCGTATCGGAGGTCGTTGCATGCACTCGTTGAAAGTGCTCGTTCTAGAAGACAATTCGTTCCAGTTGATGGCCCTGCACCAGATGCTCAACGCCAACGGCGTGTTCAACGTGTTGAACGCCGAAAGCGTTGCCGCCGCCCGGCAATCCCTGGACAGCAAGGGGCCGGTGGACATCGCCATCTGCGATCTGTACCTGGAGCAGGCCGACGGGCTGGAACTGATTCGTTACCTGGCGGAGCAACAACGGGCGAAGGCGCTGATCATTCTCAGCGATGCGCAAGCGGATGTCCGCGAAGGCGCGGCGGCCATGGCCCGGCAGCAGGGCCTGAATGTGCTGGGCTGCCTGCCCAAGCCGGCCTCGGTCACCGTGGTCAATGAACTGCTGAGCCTGTACCAGCAATGTTTCGAGCCGGGCCCGCAAGCCTTGTCGCTGGCCCAGGTGCGCGAAACCCTGGGGCTGGATGTATTCCAGCCTGAAGTGCCGACTGCCGAGGAAGGGCAGGCGGCGGTACTGCGCCATGGGGTCGCGCACTTTCAGCCGGTAGTCAGCCAGGACGGCGAGGTCCAGGGCGTCGAGGCGCTGGCGCGCTGGCAGCACCCGGAGCATGGCTTGATGCTGCCCGCCGAGTTCCTGCCGGTGATCGAGTTCGCCGGGCTGGAAGAAGCCTTCACCTGGCTCATGCTGGAGCAGGCCATGCAGCTGTCGGCCGGGGTGCGGCTGGTCATGGGCCGTTCGCTGGCGATCTCGGTGAACATCCCGGTGGGTATGCTGGAACTGCCGAACTTCGCGCGCCAGCTGGAAGCCCTGCTGCGCCGTTTTGAAGTACCGGCACGCCTGCTGACCCTGGAAATCGTCGAGACCACCGAGCTGCAAACCGATACCGCCCATGTGGAGGCCCTGCTGCGCCTGCGCATGATCGGCTGCAAGCTGTCGATTGGCGACTTCGGCACCGGTGGCACCAGCCTGCAGCGTTTGCTGGAGCTGCCGTTCACCGAGCTGAAGATCCCGCCGGCCTTCGTCTGCGGGCTGGCGGCCGATGAGCGCAAGTCGGCGGTGGTGGCCGGCGCCATGAGCATGGCCCGGCGCATGTCGCTGGGCCTGGTGCTGGCTGGTATCGAGAGCGCCGCCGACTACCAGGCGGCGAAAAAGCTGGGGCAGGCGCGCCTGCAAGGCTGCTTCATCGCCGAACCCATGAGTGCGGTTGCCGTGCGCCAGTGGATCGTCCGGCGCTTGCGTGACGACCTCGACGAACAGGCCGGCTGAGCCCGCGCTCAGGCGAGTCCGTGTTCCTGCACGTAGATGTACAGCGCCGCGGCGCTGGACAGGCCGAGCTTGCGCATGGCGCTGACCTTCTGGGTGCTGACGGTCTTTTTGCTGCGGCTGAGCTTCGCGGCGATTTCCCCTACCGTCATCCCGGCCGCCAGCAGGCGGATCACTTCGAGCTCGCGGGGCGACAGCTGTTCCCCGGACAACAAGCGGTCCGGCCCGACCTCGCCCGCCAGGCTGAGGAGTTGCTGGATGGCCTGGGCGACAAACACCTTGTCCCGGCGCACATGGCTGATCGCCGCCGGCAGTTCATCGGCCAGGCTGGCCTTGCTCAGCAGGCCCATGACGCCCAGGTCGAGAATCGAGCGGAACAGCCCGGCATTGTTGAGCATGGTTACCACCACGATCGGCAGTTCGGGGTGATGTCGGCGCAGTTGCTCGATCAGGCGCAGGCCATCGTTCTGCTGTTCCCCCGGCATCATGAAGTCGGTGACCAGTACTTCGCAGGGACAGCTTTGCAGCAGTTCGATGAGGGCTGTCGGGGAGCTGGCTTCGCCGACGATCTCCAGGTTGTCGTCGCGCTCCAGCACGGCCCGCAGGCCGATAAGGAAGATCGGGTGATCGTCGGCCAGGACGATCCGCAGTTTTTTATTGGATGTTTGATTCAAGACTCGCTCCGGTGAGAAGGCAGCATTTCGGACAGGCCCTGCAGCCGGGCAACCGTCATCGCTGCACCGCCGGGCTTTGCCAACCGCTCGAGGAGAGGGCCCCCATGGCCACACCCCCACCTGCCAGAAAGACCTGCACAAGGCCTGAAAATCCGCCCCGGGAGCAGGTTGCGATGCCGGTGCGGATCGACCCTCGGCGCTATTCCTGCCAACAGGCGGTATCGCGCTACAAGAAGGTCGAGGCGCTGATCAATCAGCCGGCACCCTCGCGTTCGTTTCTGGTTTGAAGTGCCGATTCTAGTCTGATACGGGCTGTTTTTTATCTGTCATGTTTTGCGGGCATGCTGGATCAACTCAGGTCGGCAACCGCCAGCGGTTGCGAACTTTCTTCTCTGGGCGATGGTCACTTGAATGCCAGAAAGCTACCGGCATTGGTGTATTCGAGCCTTAATTCCAGCTATTGAGTGGTGATCGAGATGGAAAGTATCAGCCTATTGTTGGGTGAAGCTTTGAGCCCGTATCAGGTAACTCTGACCCCGCGCGCGCAGGGGGAATGCCTGGTAACCCTGAAGAATGCCTTGGGGGCCATAGTGGTCGAGCGTGAGTTCAGTCAGGCCCAGTTGACCGACAAGCGCCAGTTGACCGATGTCGTCGACGGCCTGCATCGCGACGTATTGATCGCCGAAGGTCGCCTGGAGCCCTGTGTCATCGCGGCCTTGCGCAATGTGGCCCGGGAGAAGGCGTTCGACAGCGCACGCTGATTGGAAAATTTCGGGAACCTTCGCTTCAACCCATCAGTCAGACCCTTGGCAACAGGATCGAGCATTGTGCTCCGGTGCTTGTCGCTTGTTGCACGGGTCTGGTTTCAGACCAGGTTTAACCCCGAGTCGTCTCCCCACTGCTCGGGGTTTCTTTTTGCCCGGATTTTCTAGCGCTGCGGCGCGTCATGGAAAAATGCCAGGGCATCGCTGCGGTATTGCTCGCGCAGCGACGGTTCCAGCCATTGGGCATAAAGCTCCAGCAAAGTGTCCGGGCGCAGTTCGAGCAGCGCCCGGTTGATGCGTTCCACCGCCTGCCGGCCCTGCGGGGTGTTCGAGCAGCCGACGTTCACCGATTGATACTTGGGCATGCCCTGGATCGGGTAGAACTCCAGGTCATCGGGGTCGATGCCTTGCTGTCGTGCCTGGAAACGAATTTCCGTCTGGTAACCGATCAGGGCTTTCAGGCGCCCGTGGCGTTGCATCTGCAGCAGGTTGCCGATGGCGCTGTTGCCGTAGTGGGCAATCAGCGTGCCGAGCGGAGCCTGTTTGAGCAGGCTGTCGATCGGTTCGCCATAACTGCGTTCGGCCACCACGCCCACATTGTGCAGGGGGCTGACCAGCAGCGCGCCCAGGTCGACCTGGCCGTCATGGATAAACGGCAGCAGGCCGGGACGGTCCTGGCGGCGTACCGCCAGACCGTTGCTGAACATGCGAAAAGTGGTGATGGAAAACGCCAGCCATTGCGCCCGCTGCGGGGTGAACAGCAGCGCCGGGTCGCAGACGAAGGGCAGTTCCCGGAGCATCTGCATGGCCCGGGCGCGGTTGACGTGCACGAACTGATGGTCGTACTCCGGCAGGCTGGCCAGCAGCGCGGGCAGGGCCTGGTCGATCACGCCCCGGCCTTTTTGCGGACCTTCGAAAATCGTCATCGGCGGCAGGTCGCGCAACACCCAGACCAGCCTGTCCCGGGCCTGGCTGGCCGGTGACCAGGCGCCGAGCACCAGCAGCATCGACAACAGGCGTATGCCACGAATCATTCGCCTGCTACGGCATGGGGTCATCAGGCTGCTGATCCTTGTCGGTAAAAAGCATCGTTTTCAAAACTAGATCGCGCCGTTGTCACGCAGGCCTTTGATCTGTTGCTCGTCGTAGCCCAGGGCGCCCAGCACCTGGGCATTGTGCTCGCCGAGCGCGGGGCCGACCCATTCGGACGAGCCCGGGGTGTCCGAGAGTTTCGGCACTATGCCGGGCATCTTGAATGCCTTGCCGTCCGGCAGCTTGGCCTGGAGGAACATTTCCCGGGCGAGAAACTGCGGATCGCTGAACATGTCCTCGGCGCTGAAGATGCGGCTGGCGGGGACTTCCGCCTGGTTCAGCAATTCGATCACGCGCTCCAGCGGCAGCGAGTTGACCCAGCGATCGATGACCCCATACAGCTCGTCGCGACGGCTGTCGCGGCCGTCGTTGCTGGCCAGGGCCGGGTCGTTGGCCAGGTCGTCGCGGCCGATCAGCAACATGAAGCGCTTGAAGATCGCATCGCCGTTGGCGCCGATCTGCACGTGCTTGCCATCGGCGCTGGTGTGAATGGAGGAGGGCGTGATGCCGGGCATGATGTTGCCGGTGCGTTCGCGGATGAAACCGAAGACATCGAACTCCGGGACCATGCTTTCCATCATGGCGAAGATCGCTTCGTACAACGCCACGTCCACCACCTGGCCCTGGCCGTCGTTGACCTCACGGTGGCGCAGGGCCATCAGCGCGCCGATCACGCCCCACAGGGCGGCAATCGAGTCGCCGATGGAAATGCCGGTGCGCACCGGCGGACGGTCCTCGAAACCGGTGATGTAGCGCAGCCCGCCCATGGACTCGCCGACCGCGCCGAACCCGGGCTGGTCCTTCATCGGCCCGGTCTGGCCGAAGCCGGACAGGCGCACCATCACCAGCTTGGGATTGAGCGCGTGCAGGGTGTCCCAGCCCAGGCCGAGTTTTTCCAGGACCCCGGGGCGGAAGTTCTCGATCAGGATGTCGGCTTCCGCCAACAGCTTCTTCAGCACCTCCAGGCCGTCCGGGTGCTTGAGGTTCAGGGTCAGGGACTTTTTGTTGCGCGCCTGGACGAACCACCACAGCGAAGTGCCTTCATACAGCTTGCGCCACTTGCGCAGCGGGTCGCCGCCATCCGGCGATTCGACCTTGATCACCTCGGCGCCGAATTCGGCGCAGATGCGCGAGGCGAACGGGCCGGCGATCAGGGTGCCGAGTTCGACGACTTTCAGGCCGGCAAGGGGTTTGGCGGTAAGCGGCATGGAAGATCCTTGTAGGACAAAGATTGGACGGTAGAGCGTTTTAACATAGCCCGGCGCTCCCTCGCCAAAGGATGATGGTGCGCGATTCGTGGATTGGCCCGTGCATCGGTTAGACTTGCCGCCTTTCCTCGTATCAAGAAGCCCCGTCCATGGCCCAGCCGTCTACCACCTACAAGTTTGAATTGAACCTGACTGACCTCGATCGCGGGGTGTACGAAAGCGTCAAGCAAACCATCGCCCGCCACCCGTCGGAAACCGAAGAGCGCATGACCGTGCGTCTGCTGGCCTACGCCCTTTGGTACAACGAGCAGCTGTCGTTCGGCCGCGGCCTGTCGGAAGTGGATGAGCCGGCCCTGTGGGAAAAAAGCCTGGACGACCGTGTGCTGCACTGGATCGAAGTCGGCCAGCCGGACGCCGAGCGCCTGACCTGGTGCTCGCGCCGTACCGAGCGCACCAGCCTGCTGGCCTACGGCAGCCTGCGTGTGTGGCAGACCCGGGTGGTGGACGCGGTGAAGAACCTGAAGAACCTCAATATCGCCGGCGTGCCCCAGGACGTCCTGGAAGTCCTGGCCAAGGACATGCCGCGCGTTATCAAGTGGGACGTGATGATCAGCGAAGGCACGATCTTCGTCACCGACGATCGTGGCCAGCACGAAGTCCAGCTGGAATGGCTGTTGGGCGAGCGCTGAGTTCGCCACGCCGCGCGCTGTTTCGCTGTATCCCCCGTATCGAAGAGAAGCTTCTGTCACCCCATGCGTATCGAACCTCGTGAGTTGCCCGCCACCCTGCCGTTTCTCGGTGATCTGCCGCCGTTGCTGACCCGCCTGTACGCCGCCCGTGGCGTGCAGTCCGAGGCCGAGCTGGACAAGAGCCTGGCGCGGTTGATCCCGTTCCAGCAGCTCAAGGGCATCGAGGCGGCGGTGGATCTGCTGGTGACCGCACTGGAGCAGCGCGAACGCATCCTGATCGTCGGCGACTTCGACGCCGACGGCGCCACCGCCAGTACCGTGGGCATGCTCGGCCTGCGTCTGCTGGGCGCGGCCCATGTCGATTACCTGGTGCCGAACCGTTTTGAATACGGCTATGGCCTGACTCCGGAAATCGTTGCGGTGGCCCTGGAGCGCCAGCCCCAGCTGCTGATCACCGTGGACAACGGCATCTCCAGTGTCGAGGGCGTGGCGGCAGCCAAGGCGGCCGGGCTGAAAGTGCTGGTCACCGACCACCACTTGCCAGGCCACGAGTTGCCGACGGCGGATGCCATCGTCAACCCGAACCAGCCCGGCTGCGAGTTTCCGAGCAAGGCCCTGGCCGGTGTCGGGGTGATCTTCTATGTGCTGATGGCGTTGCGGGCTCGCCTGCGCAGCCTTGGCTGGTACGAAACCAAGCCGCAGCCGAACATCGGCGAACTGCTGGACCTGGTGGCGCTGGGCAGTGTCGCCGACGTGGTGCCGCTGGATGCCAACAACCGCATCCTGGTGCACCAGGGGCTGGAGCGGATTCGTGCCGGGCGCGCGCGGCCGGGGATCAAGGCGATCCTCGAAGTGGCCAAGCGCGAGGCGTCGCGCATCACCTCCACCGACCTGGGCTTCATCCTTGGCCCACGGCTGAATGCCGCCGGGCGCCTGGACGATATGAGCCTGGGCATCGAATGCCTGCTCAGCCATGACATGGCCCTGGCGCGGGAAATGGCCAGCCAGCTGGACGAGTTGAACCAGGATCGCAAATCCATCGAGCAGGGCATGCAGCGCGAAGCCCTGGCCCAGCTCAAGGACTTGCCGGTGGAGTCGATGCCGTTCGGCCTGTGCCTGTTCGAGCCCGACTGGCACCAGGGGGTGATCGGGATCCTCGCTTCGCGGCTGAAAGAGCGCTACCACCGGCCGACCATCGCCTTTGCCGACGCCGGCGAGGGCATGCTCAAAGGTTCGGCACGTTCGGTGCCGGGCTTTCATATCCGCGATGCCCTGGACGCGGTGGCGGCCAAGCATCCGGACCTGATCAGCAAGTTCGGCGGCCACGCCATGGCGGCCGGCCTGTCGCTGCCGGAGCAGAACTTCCCGGCCTTCGCCGAAGCCTTCGACACCGAGGTGCGCCGCCAACTGCGCGAGGAAGACTTGACTGGGCGCCTGCTGTCGGACGGCACCCTGGCGGTGGAAGAGTTCCACCTCGAACTGGCCCGCGCCCTGCGCCATGCCGGGCCCTGGGGCCAGCACTTTCCCGAGCCGCTGTTCCATGGCGTGTTCCAGTTGGTGGAACAGCGGGTCGTCGGCGAGCGCCACCTCAAGGTGGTGCTGCGCAGCGAATGCGGCTCGGTGAAGCTCGACGGCATCGCCTTCGGCATCGACCGCGATATCTGGCCGAACCCGACCATCCGCTGGGTGGAACTGGCCTACAAGTTGGACCTCAACGAGTTCCGTGGTCAGGAAACGGTGCAACTGATGATCGCCCATATCGAACCGCGCTGATGGCACGCCGGCGATGCAGGCGCCGCGGTGCATCAGGTACGACGCCATCGCGGGCAGGACCTGATCCGGGCACAGGAACCTGCTTCCTTGCTCATTGTCGACTAGTCTCTAAACACTGCTTGATTGGCCTTGTGACGTCTTGTCCTTTTTCTCCCGCGGGGGCGGGCGCTGTTCCTTTCCAGTCACTCGTCGACTTTTCAAACAGAACCCTGGAGCCTGACCACTGATCGAGAGGTGCCCCATGAGTCTGCTGCTTGAACCCTATACCCTTCGTCAACTGACCTTACTCAACCGCATCGCGGTATCGCCCATGTGCCAGTACTCCAGCGTAGATGGACTGGCCAATGACTGGCACCTGGTGCACCTCGGCAGTCGTGCTGTGGGCGGCGCCGGACTGATTTTCACCGAGGCCACGGCGGTCACCGCCGATGGGCGCATCACCGCCCAGGACCTCGGCCTGTGGAACGACGAACAGATCGCACCCTTGCAACGCATCACCCGCTTCATCACCGCCCAGGGCGCGGTCGCCGGCATCCAGCTGGCCCACGCCGGACGCAAGGCCAGCACCCATCGGCCGTGGTTGGGCAAGCATGGCAGCGTCAAGCCCGAGGAGGGCGGCTGGATCCCGGTAGGCCCTTCGCCGATTGCCTTCGACCCGCAACATACGCCGCCGACCCAGCTCGACGAGGGGCAGATCGCCGCGATCGTCCAGGCCTTCGTCGACTCGGCCAAACGTGCCCTGGTCGCCGGTTTCAAGGTGGTCGAGGTGCATGCCGCCCATGGTTACCTGCTGCATCAATTCCTCTCGCCCCTGAGCAATCAGCGCCGCGACCAGTACGGCGGCTCCTTCGATAACCGCATTCGCCTGGTCCTGCAGGTGTGTGAGGCGGTACGGGCGGTCTGGCCGCAAGAGTTGCCGCTGTTCGTCCGGGTTTCGGCCACCGACTGGGTGGAGGACGGCTGGAATCCGGACGAAACCGTCGAGCTGGCCTGCCGCCTGAAGGCCCTGGGGGTGGACCTGATCGACGTCTCGTCGGGCGGTACCGCGGTCAATGCCGAGATCCCCACCGGCCCGGGCTACCAGACCCGCTTCGCCGAACGGGTGCGCAAGGAGTCGGGGATCGCCACCGGCACCGTGGGCATGATCACCGAGCCGGCCCAGGCCGAGCACATTTTGCGCACCTGCCAGGCCGACATCATCTTCCTGGCCCGGGAGCTGCTGCGCGACCCGTACTGGCCGCTGCATGCCGACGACGACCTGAGCGGACACAAGGCGATCTGGCCGGCGCAGTACCAGCGCGCGACCCATCGCGACCAGCCGATCCACGAGTCGGATCTGCGTGAGTGAGGTGAGCGAGGCATAAAAAACCGGCCTGTGAGGGCCGGTTTTTTTGTGCCGTATCGTGTAACCGCGACCTGTAGCCGCTGCCGCAGGCTGCGATGGGCCGCGTAGCGGACCGCCTCTGGACACAACGGTCGATCGCTCCATCCGCGGCGCCCGTTTACGACCGGTTCCCGGTCGATCGCAGCCTGCGGCAGCGGCTACAGGCGATGGTGCTTCCTCAGCTGTACTTGCGCTTGTCCGGTGCCGGCGGGAAGTACTGGTACAGCCAGGTTTCGCTCAGGGTGCGATCGTTGGTGCGGATGAACAGCCGCAGTTCCACCGGATCGACGCTGTCGTTGGTCGGGTACCAGTCGAAGAGCACGCGATAACCCTGGATCTCGTCCAGCTTCAGCACATGGAAATCCTTGACCTGGCCGTTCGACGCGGTGACCACAGGTTCGATGCCGGTGCCCTCCGGCAGCCGGTCCAGGCCGCCGCCATTGAAGTCCACGGCGAAGCGCCGGGCCCAGACCGGCGGGTAATGCTCGCCCGGCGCCCAGCCTTCGACGAAGCCGCCCATGCCCGAACGGGTGGCGTTGACCCGTGCCAGCGGCGTGCCTACCGGTGGCAGGGCGCTCCAGTACAGCTTGTAGCCGTAGTTCAGCGAATCCCCGGCAGCCAGCGGCTTTTTCGGGGTCCAGAAGGCCACGATGTTGTCCAGGGTCTCGCCGGTGGTGGGGATCTCCAGCAGGTCGACCGAGCCTTCGCCCCAGGCGGTGGTCGGTTCGACCCACAGGCTCGGACGCCGGCTGTACCAGTCCACGGTGTCCTGGTAGTTGGCGAACTCATGGTCGGTCTGCACCAGGCCGAAGCCTTTCGGGTCCTTGTCGGCGAAGGCGTTGAACTGCAGGGTCGCCGGGTTGTTCAGCGGGCGACAGATCCACTCGCCGTTGCCGCGCCACATGGCCAGGCGGTCCGAGTCGTGGATCTGCGGATGGATGGTGTCGCACATGCGCCGCTCATGGGTGCCGCAACTGAACATGCTGGTCATCGGCGCGATGCCCAGCTGTTCGATGGCGGTACGGGCGTTGACGTGCGCATCGACATCCATCACCACGCGCTCGGCCTGGCAGTCGATGTCGAAACGGTAGGCGCCGGTGGCGCTCGGCGAGTCGAGCAGGGCATAGACTACGAAGCGGGTGCTGTCCTTGTCCGGGGTCTCGAACCAGAACTTGGTGAAGTCGGGAAACTCTTCACGTTTCTTGGCGTAGGTGTCGATCGCCAGGCCGCGGGCCGAGAGGCCGTACTGGCCGGTCTTGTCCACCGCGCGGAAATAGCTGGCGCCGAGGAAGGACACCACGTCGTGCTTGTCCAGTTCCGGGGCCTTGAACAGCTTGAAGCCGGCAAAACCCAAGTCGCCCTTGAGCTGCGCGGTGTCGACGCTGGTGTTCTGGTAGTTGAACAGCGACGGGCGGAAATGCACTTCCCGCGCCTGACGGCTCCTGGTATCGACGCTGTACATGCGCACCGGCTGCTTGAAGCCCATGCCGACGTGGAAGAACTGCACGTCCAGCTGGCCGTTCAGCTCCTTCCACAGCGAGTGGTTGCCGTCGTACTGGATCGCGTTGAAGTTCTGCGGGGTCATGGTCGCCAGGGTCGGCGGCAGCACCTGCTTGGTGTCCACGTAGGGCTTGCCGGCCAATTGCTTGGCCTGGGCCTTGAGAATCTCGAAATCGAAGGCTTGCGCTTCGCCGTCGGCGGCGCCCGCCCAGGCCCGGGTGGCCAGCAGCCCCGTGGCCGACAGGCCGGTGTAGGCTGCCAGCGCCATGGATGCTTTCAGAAGATGCCTGCGATGCATAAGTGAACCTTGTCAGGAGATCCCGAGCCCTTCCTGGCTGCACTGGATCGGAAATGGAGGTTCGGTCATGCCTTCGGCCAAACACAACGGACTTTTAACAGCTGGCGGATAGAATAATCGGTTCGCCCGAGGCAAAAAATAGCCCAGCTATCGATACGTAAAACCACGGACGGCTTCAGGAAAACCGACATGCTGAACGAGCGCCTTTTGACTGCGCAGGACATCCCCCTGTTCAAACTCATCGACCGCGCGGAACTGATCGAAGCGTTCTACCGCCTGCTGGACGGGCAATTGCTGTGTTATCCCCAGCGCGAGGTGGTGAGCGGCTGGCCGCCCGGCGAGGCCGAGCATGACGCGCTGGTCTTGCAAGCGTGTGAACAGAGCGGTGGCTGGTTGTATGGGGTGTTCGACGAACAGCGGCTGGTGGCCGCGGCGGTGGTCGATTGCCTGGTTATCCACAACGCCGGCTTGCAACTGCGGCAGTTGAAGTTCCTGCATGTCAGCCAGGCTTATCGCGGGCGCGGCCTGGGCCAGCGGCTGTTCGGCCTGGCCACCGAGCAGGCGCGGCGCATGGGCGGCGAAGGGCTGTATGTCTCGGCCACGCCGTCACGCAATACCGTGGATTTCTACCGCCGCCTGGGTTGCGAGCTGTTGTCGGCCCCCGATCCAGCGCTGTACCGCCTGGAGCCCGAGGACATCCATCTGTACCTCAGGCTGGCCTGATCTTCAGCGGGTTTTGCACCAGGCCGGCCAGGCGAGGATGGTTACGGCCCGCAACAGCCATTCGCAAGGGCCATATTGATGGCTGCGCATCCACAGGGTGCTGAGCCACAGTTGCAGCGCGTAGAGAGCGATCACGATCAGCAGGATCCAGGCCGAGTCCAGCTGGTTGATCAGGCCCAGGCCGTAGCCGGTGAATATCAGGCTCAGGAGCAAGGATTGCAGCAGGTAGTTGCTCAGCGACATGCGTCCCATGGGGGCCAGCAGTTGGCACACGCGCTCGCCCAGGGGCGAGTTGAACGCGCCAAGGAGCAGCAGCACGTAGCTGGCGGTGAGCAGGGGCGCGGTCAACTGGCCTATGCCGTATCCCAGGGCTTCCAGGCCGGCACCGGGGGCATAGGCGGCGGTATAGCCATAGATGAGCGCGCCGCCGAGGCCGATGGGCAGCATCAGGCTCAATAACCTGTCCTTCCAGGCGTCGAAGACATAGGGCGCCACCAGCCAGCCGCGGCGGCCGGCCACATAGCCGAACAGGAACATCGCCAAGGTACTGGGGCCCTGCAGCAGCCATAACGCGAGGATGGTCTCTGGCAGGTGACTGAGGTTGAAGCTCAAGGTGCCCAAGGCGCTCGAGCCGAGCAGGAAGGCCTTGTCCACGGGTTCCCACTCCATGCTGCCGACGTAATTGCCTTCGGCCAGTTGCAGCAGGCCCAGCGCCATGAACATCAGCGCCGAGCACACCAGCAGTCCCACCGCCAGCTTGAGCGCGCGTCGCGGGCACAGGTTGCGCAGCCCCAGCAAAGCCAGGCCGAGCACTGCGTAGAGCGACAGGATCTCACCGTAGAACAGCACGGCGCCGTGGATCAGTCCGATCGCCAGCAGCGCCAGTTGCCTGCGCACCATGCGCGGTACGAACGCGCTCTGCGAGCGCTGCGCCGAAGCCAGTTGCAGGGTGAAGCTGTAGCCGAAGAGAAAGGAGAACAGCAGGTAGAACTTGGTTTCGAACAGGGTCGAGATCAGGAAGCGGATGGCGTGGTCGATGGCGGCGGGGTAGGCCGGATTGCTCACCGAGGCACCGTAGTAAGGGTCGGTAAACACCCAGATATTCACCGCCAGGATGCCCAGCAAGGCGAACCCGCGCAGGGCATCGATGTGCAGCAGGCGAGTGGCGGACGTGATTTTCTCGGGGCCGGGGCGAGCGGGGCTGTTCATCTGGGTCAGCGTCCTTGCAGCAGGTGGGTCACCAGTTGTTGCAGCACCTGGGATTGGTCTTGCGGGTTGAACTGCGGGTCGGCGGCGACCCGGGCGAACAGGCCGTCGATCAAGGCGGCCAGCCAGGTGGCAGCCTGCTCGGGGCTCAGCTGGGTGTGCAATTGCCCGGCCCGGCCTGCGGCGTCCACCAGGGCGGCGAGCCCTTCGCGCAACAGCAGGTCATTGGCCTTGACCAGGTGCGCCACGGCTTCGTCGCGGTGGCCCAGGGCGGAAATCTCCAGGGCCAGGCCGGCGTAATGGCGGTCGCTGGCCAGTTGGCAGACGTGCTCGAGGAAGCCCGACAGGGCCGCCATCGGGTCTTCAGCCGCGACCAGTGCCGCCATCGCGGCGGCGGTCTCTTCGCCTTCCCGGGCGATCAGCGCCAACAGCAGTTCGTGCTTGCTGCTGAAGTAATGGAACAGATTTCCGGAGCTCATGCCCGCGGTGCTGCAAATGTCAGCGGTGCGGGTGGCGACAAAACCGGCTTCGGCAAAACACTGGGCAGCGGCATCCAGCAGGGCGGTGCGCTTGGCTTCGCGTTGCAGGGGATTGGCGGGGCGCATGTGGGCTCGTTAGTTAATTGACTGGTCACTCAATTAAAGGATGAAGCTGAATGCTTGGCAAGCCTTGTCTGCAAAAAATCAGTCGACGGGATGATTTCCACCGCGGGCCCCAGGTCTATCGCTGGCCGAGCAGGAAGATCGACGGGGCTCCCGTGGGTCCGGTGATTCATAGGCCGCTACCCGCCAACGGCATGAACCGCGGCACGGCACACAGCACCAGCACGCAGCCCAGCCACAGGCCCAGCCAGCGATAGTGGGTCGGCATGCCGCAGGCGTGCCAGCCTTTGGCGGCGGCATACACCAGGGTGATCTGGATCAGCGCCAGGGACAGCACCCCGGTGGGAATCGCCAGGGCCGAGACAAAAGGCGCGGCGACGGCGTGGGTCAGTACCAGGCCCAGTTGCAAGAGGGTGAACGGCAGCACCAGCCAGACGGCCACTTGCAGCATCAGGCTGACGATTCGCGAGGGCATGGGCGCATCCTTGCTGCCGAAGAAGTTTCAGCGCCGCGGGCAGCCGGGCGCTTTCTGGCGGCGGATGGTGCCGCAACTTGATCGGCTTGGCCAGACCTCGTTCAATAGCCGCCTTTCAAGGAGATCAGGCACATGAATTGCGGTTTTTCGGCGTGCGCGCGATGAAGTACAAGAAGACCCTGGCGGTCGTGGGAGGGCTGCTGGGAGCCTGTGCACTGGTGTTTATCGGCGCACTCTACACAGTGCTCGAACGCGAGCCCTATTCGGCGACCAGCCCCTCCGGTCGTTACCTGCTGCAGCATGCCTCGGCCGGAGGGCTGCTGGTGCCTTTCGGCGGTAAGGGCTATCTGCAGGTCATCGACCTTGAGGATCCGCAGCGGGTCTATCGCACGCCCTTGATCCGGGACTGGACGCTGGACCTGCGGATGTACGAGGACGACAAAAGCATCAGCATCTTTGGCCTGGAGTTCATCAAGGCCACCAAGACCTACATCATTCAGTGGCCGGATTGGCAACACCACTGGCTCGACTGGTTCATCAGCAACACGCCCTACGAGTTTTGCCAGGAAACCGACGGCAATTGTTTCTAGCAGGGCGTGCTGCCCGATGTCAGTGCTTGAACATCACATGGCGCACGATGCTGTAGTCCTCCAGCCCGTACAGGGACAGGTCCTTGCCGTAGCCGGAGAGCTTCTGCCCGCCATGGGGCATTTCGCTGACCAGCATGAAGTGGGTGTTGACCCAGGTGCAGCCGTATTGCAGGCGCGCCGAGAGGCGGTGGGCGCGGCCGACATCGGCGGTCCACACCGAGGACGCCAGGCCGTAGTCCGAGTCGTTGGCCCAGCCCAGGACCTGGGCTTCGTCGGCGAAGCGGGTGACCGAGACCACCGGCCCGAACACTTCGCGGCGGACGATTTCGTCGTCCTGCTGGGCATCGGCCAGCACCGTCGGTTCGAAGAAGAAGCCGTTGCCGTCCACCGTCTTGCCACCGGTGACCAGGCGGATATGCGGCTGGGCGATGGCACGCTCGACGAACCCGGCCACCCGGTCGCGGTGCTGGGCGCTGATCAGCGGGCCCAGCTCGGTGTCCGGGTCGCCCTGCAGGCCGTACTTGATGCTGGCGACCGCCGCGCCGAGCTTCTCGACGAAGCGTTCGTAGATGCCCTCCTGGGCATAGATGCGGCAGGCGGCGGTGCAGTCCTGGCCGGCGTTGTAGAAGCCGAAGGTGCGGATGCCTTCCACGGCGGCGTCGATGTCGGCGTCGTCGAAGATGATCACTGGCGCCTTGCCGCCCAGTTCCATGTGCATGCGTTTGACACTGTCGGCGGTGCTGGAAATGATGTTCGAGCCGGTGGCGATGGAGCCGGTGAGCGACACCATGCGCACCTTCGGATGGGTTACCAGCGGCTGGCCCACCGTGGCGCCACGGCCGAATACCAGGTTCAGCACCCCGGCGGGAAAGATCGCCGCCGCCAGTTCGGCCAGGCGCAGGGCGGTCAGCGGGGTCTGCTCCGAGGGTTTGAGCACCACGGTGTTGCCGGCGGCCAGGGCCGGGGCGATTTTCCAGGCGACCATCATCAGCGGGTAGTTCCACGGCGCGATGGAGGCGATCACCCCCACCGGATCGCGACGGATCATCGAGGTGTGGCCCGGCAGGTATTCGCCGCCGGCCGAACCGCTGAGGCAACGGCTGGCGCCGGCAAAGAAGCGGAATACGTCGGCAATCGCCGGGATCTCGTCGTTCAAGGCCGCGCTCAGCGGCTTGCCGCAGTTGTCCGACTCCAGCCGGGCCAGCTCTTCGCCATGGGCTTCGATGCTGTCGGCCAGCTTGAGCAACAGCAGCGAGCGCTCTTTCGGCACGGTTTGCGACCAGCTTTCGAAAGCGCTGTCGGCGGCGCGCACCGCGGCATCGACCTGGGCTTCGCTGGCCTCGTTGATGTCCACCAGCACCTTGCCCAGCGCGGGGTTGAATACCGGCTGGGCAGGGCCTTCGCCGGCGATCAGTTGGCCGTTGATCAAGAGTTTGGTTTGCATGGCTGTTCTCCTGAAATATCTGTTGGATGTTCTGCGATCTGTAGCCGCTGCCGCAGGCTGCGATAAGGCCGAAGGCCTTCAGCGAACCGGAGGGCGCCACGACCCTGCGGGTCGATCGCAGCCTGCGGCAGCGGCTACAGGGTTATTTGCCGCCGCTGCCCGCCACGCTCTCGCCGCCGCGGGTCAGGTAATAGGCGCCGAGGATCGGCAGCATGGTCACCAGCATCACCAGCATGGCGACGACATTGGTCACCGGTACGTCCCGCGGCCGGCTGAGCTGGTTGAGCAGCCACAGTGGCAGGGTACGTTCATGGCCGGCGGTGAAGGTGGTGACGATGATTTCGTCGAACGACAGGGCGAACGCCAGCATGCCGCCGGCCAGCAACGCCGAGCCGAGGTTGGGCAGGATGATGTAGCGGAAGGTCTGCCAACCGTCGGCGCCCAGGTCCATCGAGGCTTCGATCAGGCTGTGGGAGGTCCGGCGCAGACGGGCGATCACGTTGTTGTAGACAATCACCACGCAGAAGGTCGCGTGGCCGACGATGATGGTGAACACCCCCGGCTCGATCCCCAGGGTCTTGAAGGTCGCCAGCAGGGCGATGCCGGTGATGATCCCCGGCAGGGCGATGGGCAGGATCAGCATCAGCGAAATCCCCTGTTTGCCGAAGAAGTCCCGCCGGTACAGCGCCGCCGAGGCCAGGGTGCCAAGGACCAGGGCGATCAGGGTGGCGATGGCGGCGATCTGCAGTGACAGCTTGATGGCGTCCAGCACGTCGGGGCGGGCGAAGGCCACGCTGAGCCACTTCAGGGTGAAGCCCTGGGGCGGAAAGCTGAAGGCCGCGTCTTCGGTGTTGAAGGCGTAGAGGAAGATGATCAGGATCGGGAAATGCAGGAACAGCAGCCCGCCCCACGCGGCGATGCGCAGGCCCAACGAGGCTTGTTCTCCGTGCTTGGCTGAATCAGAGCGCATCGAAGGCCCCCAGGCGTTTGACGATGGACAGATAAATGGCGATCAACACGATCGGCACCAGGGTGAAGGCGGCGGCCATCGGCATGTTGCCGATCGCCCCTTGCTGGGCGTAGACCATGCTGCCGACGAAGTAGCCGGGCGGGCCCACCAGCTGCGGCACGATGAAGTCGCCCAGGGTCAGGGAGAAGGTGAAAATCGAGCCGGCGGCGATGCCCGGCACCGACAGCGGCAGGATCACCTGCATGAAGGTCTGGTGCGGCTTGGCGCCGAGGTCGGCGGAGGCTTGCAGCAAGGACGGCGGCAGGCGTTCCAGGGAGGCCTGGATCGGCAGGATCATGAACGGCAGCCAGATGTAGACGAACACCATGAAGCGCCCCAGGTGCGAGGTCGACAGGGTGCTGCCGCCGACCCCGGGAATCCCCAGGATGAACTGCAGCAACGGCTCCAGCCCCAGGTGCTGGACGAACCACTGGGCCACGCCGCCCTTGGCCAGCAGCAGGGTCCAGGCGTAGGCCTTGACGATATAGCTGGCCCACATCGGCAGCATCACCGCGATATAGAAGAACGCCTTGGTCTTGCCGCTGGTGTAGCGCGCCATGTAGTAGGCGATGGGGAAGGCGACCACGGCGCTGGCGAGCGAGACGGCGATGGCCATGCTCAGGGTGCGCAGGATGATGTCGAAGTTCGACGGCTGGAACAGTGCGGCGAAGTTGGCCAGGGTCAGGTCCGGGGTGACCGCCATGGTGAAGTCGTCGAAGGTGTAGAAGCCTTGCCAGAGCAGGATCAGCAAGGAGCCCAGGTAGATCGCGCCGAACCAGATCAGCGGCGGTACCAGCAGCAGCGCCAGGTACAGGTTCGGCCGCCGGTACAGCAGGTTGGAAAAGCGCCGCAACGGCGAGCCGCCGGGGCTTTGGGGTGTGATCGCCAGGGTGTTCATGTCATGCCCCGCTCGCCAGGGTGTCGGTCAGCGGGATCATCGCCTCGCGGGCCCAGCGCGCGCTGATGCGTTGCCCGGTCTGGTGCTGAGCGCTGTTGTCCAGCCACTGGTCGTTGGCCTGGCTGATGCTGAGGGTCTGGCCGTTGTCCAATTGCAGTTCGTAGCGGGTGGCGCTGCCCTGGTACTGGATATCGTGCAGCAGGCCGCTGACTTCGATCTCGTGGCTGGGCAGCGGGCCTTCGGCGAAACGCACGTGTTCCGGGCGGATCGAGAAGGGCCGCTGGCTGCCGCTCAGGCGTTCGGCCAGTTCGCCGCGAATCACGTTGGAGGTGCCGACGAACTCGGCGACGAAGGTGGTGGCCGGTTTCATGTACAGGTTGCGCGGGCTGTCGACCTGCTCGATGCGGCCCTTGTTGAACACCGCCACGCGGTCGGACATCGACAAGGCTTCGGTCTGGTCGTGGGTGACGAAGATGAAGGTGATGCCGAGCTGGCGTTGCAGCTTCTTCAGTTCGCCCTGCATCTGTTCGCGCAGCTTCAGGTCCAGCGCCCCCAGGGGTTCGTCCAGCAGCAGGACCCGCGGCCGATTGACCAGCGCCCGGGCCAGGGCCACGCGTTGGCGCTGGCCGCCGGACAGCTGCACCGGCTTGCGCTCGCCGTAGCCTTCCAGGGCGACCATGGCCAGGGCTTCTTCGGCGCGTTTGAGGCGCTCGGTCTTGCCGACGCCTTTGACTTTCAGGCCGTAGGCCACGTTGTCGCGCACGTTCATATGGGGGAACAGCGCGTAATCCTGGAACACGGTGTTGACGTCGCGCTGGTAGGGCGGCAACCCAGTGGCTTCGGCCCCGTGGATGTGGATCGAGCCGGTGCTCGGCTGTTCGAAACCGGCGATCAGGCGCAGGCAGGTGGTCTTGCCCGAGCCGGAAGGGCCGAGCATGGAAAAGAACTCGCCGTCCTGGATATCGATGGAAACCCGGTCAACGGCCTTCACCTCGCCAAACTGCCGGGAAACGTTGGTGAACTGGACTGCAAGCGTCATGGTGCGGTGCTCCGGAAAAGCGCGCTGTCGAAATAAGCGGGATCAGCTCTGGCGGCGCCGGCCTGGCGCAGGAACCTGTAGCCGCTGCCGAAGGCTGCGATCGCC
This sequence comes from Pseudomonas sp. GW460-12-10-14-TSB1, assembly GCF_017349775.1. Classification (NCBI taxonomy): domain Bacteria; kingdom Pseudomonadati; phylum Pseudomonadota; class Gammaproteobacteria; order Pseudomonadales; family Pseudomonadaceae; genus Pseudomonas; species Pseudomonas sp. GW460-12-10-14-TSB1. The sequence continues at coordinate 29,571 of NZ_JACNAC010000018.1, read as the reverse complement.
CCGCAGGGGCGCGGCGATCCTCAGGGTGCAGGAGGTCCTGAGGACCTTGCGCAGCCTGCGGCAGCGGCTACAGGGGGCTCATCTTCCGCCCATGATCGCGATGTAGTCCTGGGTCCAGCGGCTATACGGCACGAACTTGCCGCCCTCGGCCTGCGGGGTTTTCCAGAAGGCGATCTTGTCGAACTGGTCGAAGCCGTTGGTCTTGCAGCCCTCGGCGCCCAGCAGTTCGCTTTCCTTGCAGGCCGCCGGCACGGCCGGCAGCGAACCGAACCAGGCGGCGACGTCGCCCTGGACCTTCGGCGTGAGCGACCAGTCCATCCACTTGTAGGCGCAGTTGGGGTGCTTGGCCTCGCTGTGCAGCATGGTGGTATCGGCCCATCCGGTGGCCCCTTCCTTGGGAATGGTCGAGGCGATCGGCTGTTTCTCGTTGATCAGGCCGTTGACCTGATACGGCCAGGAGCTGGCGGCGACCACGCCTTCGTTCTTGAAGTCGCTCATCTGTACCGTGGTGTCGTGCCAGTAGCGGTGGATCAGCGGCTGCTGGGCACGCAGCAGCTCGAGTACCGCCTTGTACTGGGCTTCGGTCAGTTCGTAGGGGTTCTGGATCCCCAGTTCCGGTTTCGTGCTCTTGAGGTAGAGCGCGGCGTCGGCGATGTAGATCGGCCCGTCATAGGCCTGCACGCGGCCCTTGTTGGGTTTGCCGTCCGGCAGGTTCTGCGCATCGAACAGCACGCCCCAGCTGGTCGGTGCCTGCTTGAAGACCTTGGTGTTGTACATCAGCACGTTCGGGCCCCATTGGTAGGGGGTGCCGTAGGTCTGTTTGTCGACCACATACCAGGGCGCGTCCTTGAGGCGTGGGTCGAGGTTTTTCCAGTTGGGAATCAGCGCGGTGTTGATCGGCTGCACGCGCTTGCCGACGATCAGCCGCAGGGAGGCGTCGCCGGACGCGGTGACCAGGTCGTAGCCGCCCTTGGCCATCAGGCTGACCATCTCGTCGGAGGTGCCCGCGGTCTTGACGTTGACCTTGCAACCGGTCTCCTTCTCGAAGCCGCTGACCCAGTCGTAGTTCTTGTCGCTTTCGCCACGTTCGATGTAGCCGGGCCAGGCCACGATATCCAGCTGACCTTCGCCGGCACCGACGGCCTTGAGCGGCTCGGCGGCCTGGAGGCTGGCGCTGGCCAGCAGGGCGGTGGTGATTGCACTGAGCAGTGCGGTCTTGTGCACGAACATGGGAAAACCCTCTTTTTCAAATTATGGTCGGGGCAGTTGTGAGCCTGGTGGAGCGCGCCGTGACGGCTTGTTATTAGCTTAGGCCCTGTACGAAAAGTGGCTGGCGCCGGCGTTGTCTACAGAGCCTTGTGCGTTATTTCAGGTCATTGCCGTGGCGCGCCATGATGTGCCGCACCACGCTGTAGTCCTGCAGCGAATCGCTGGACAGGTCCTTGCCGTAGCCGGAGCGCTTCAAGCCGCCGTGGGGCATTTCGCTGGCCAGCATGAAATGGCTGTTGATCCAGGTGCAGCCGTATTGCAGGCGGGCCGCCACCTGCATGGCCTTGTCCAGGTTCTGGGTCCAGACCGACGAGGCCAGGCCGTATTCCGAGTCGTTGGCCCAGTCCACCGCCTGCGCCAGCTCGTCGAAACGGGTGACGGTGACCACCGGGCCGAAGACTTCGCGCTGGACGATTTCATCCTGCTGTCGGCAGCCGGCCAGCAGGGTCGGCTGGTAATAGAAGCCGGCGCCCGAATGCACTGCGGCGCCGGTCACCCGTTCGATGTGCGGCTGGCCCAGGGCGCGTTCGACGAAGCTGGCCACGCGGTCGCGCTGGCGGGTGCTGATCAGCGGACCGATCTCGTTGTCGGCATCGCGCTTGCCGGCGAAACGCAGGTTGCTGACGGCGGCGCCCAGCTCGGCCACCAGGCGGTCATGGATCCCGCCCTGGGCGTAGATCCGGCAGGCCGCGGTGCAGTCCTGTCCGGCGTTGTAATAGCCGTAGTTGCGCAGGCCTTCGACCACGGCCTGCAGGTCGGCATCGTTGCAGACGATCACCGGGGCCTTGCCACCCAGTTCCAGGTGCGTGCGTTTCAGGGTTTTCGAGGCGGCCTGGAGGATCTTCTGCCCGGTGACGATATCGCCGGTCAGCGACACCATGCGCACCTTGGGGTGGCTGACCAGGTGGCTGCCCACGCCTTCGCCACCGCCGCAGACAATGTTCAGCACGCCGCGCGGCAGCAGTTCGGCCAGGGTTGGCGCCAGGGCCAGGATCGACAGTGGGGTGTGCTCCGACGGCTTGAATACCAGGGTGTTGCCGGCGGCCAGGGCCGGGGCGATCTTCCAGGCGGCCATCATGATCGGGTAGTTCCATGGCGCGATGGATGCCACCACGCCGATAGGGTCGCGCCGCACCATGCTGGTGTAGCCCGGCAGGTACTCGCCGGCCAGCTGGCCGGTCTGGCAGCGCACCGCGCCGGCAAAAAAACGGAACACGTCGACGGTGGCGCCGAGATCATCCTGGCGCGCCAGGTGCAGCGGTTTGCCGCAATTCAGCGATTCCAGGCGGGCCAGGTGGTCGGCCTGCCTTTCCACGGCATCGGCAATCGCCAGGAGGATGTTCGAGCGTTGCTGGGGCGTGGTTCGCGACCAGTCGGCAAAGGCGCGGTGGGCGGCGAGGATCGCGCCTTCCACCTGTTCGCTGCTGGCCTCGGCGATCTGGGTCAGCACTTCGCCGGTGGCCGGGTTGAGGATCGGCTCGACAAGACCCTGGCCGGCGACCAATTCGCCATCGATCAACAAAGCGGTGGACAACGGAGTCTGCGCGCCAGCCATTTTCCGGGTTCTCTTTTCTTGTATGGCCATGGTGCTCCCCAGTGACGGAGGCCCGGCCCTCTCTGGACGGATGAGCAGAGACTAGTAGCGGGGCCTGTGCTCGACAAATACCAAATACTGAATGCGGCGTTCGATTAAATAGATGGCTTGCGTCCGCCGTGGGGCTGTTCGCGGGCCACGGTCAGGAACGGGTCCACCAGCGTCGGGCGCGCCGTGCCGCGACGCCAGGCCAGGCCGACGTCGAGGGTCTGGCTGAGGTCGGCGATGGGTCGGGCTTCGATGATGTCGCCTTCCAGCGACCAGGGGCGATAGGTCATGTCCGGCTGGATCGACACCCCAAGCCCGGCGGCGACCAGGCTGCGCACCGCTTCGGTGGAGGCGGTGCGCAAGGTGACGCGCGGTTGCAGGCCGGCGCCGGACCACAGGCGCTGGGCGTTGCGGTCCATTTCATCGACGTTGAGCTGGATCAGCGGCTCGCGGGCGACATCCGCCAGGTTGATGCTGTCGTGTTCCAGCAGCGGATGCTGGGCGGGCAGCCACAGGCGGTGAGGGGAGTGGGTCAGCACTTCGGTCTGCAGGGCGTGGCGGTCCTCGAGATTGGAGAGGATCAACACCCCGACGTCGATCTCGCCGCTGACCAGCAAGTGTTCGATGTACGGGCGTTCGTCTTCCATCACGCGGATTTCCACATTGGGATAGGCGCGCTGGAAACGCGTGAGCAAATCCGCCAGGTAATAGCCGGCGACCAGGCTGGTCACGCCGACGATCAACTGGCCGGCCACCTGGTCGGTGCTCTGCTGCAGGCTGCGCTTGGCGTTGTCGACCGTGGCCAGGATCAGGTGCGCCTGGCGCAGGAACTGGTGGCCCTGGTGGGTCAGGGTCATGCCCTTGGCATGGCGGTTGAACAGGCTGACGCCGATTTCCTGTTCGAGCTGCTGGATCGCCAGGGTCAGGGTCGACTGGGAAATGAACACCGCCTGGGCGGCGGACGAGATCGAGCCGGTCTCGGCCACGGCGATGAAGTGACGGATCTGGCGCAAGGTCATCATGGACAGTCACCGGTCAGGCGGTTTTATCGATTTTTTCGAGTGTATATCTTTTTAATCGAAGGGCTGCCCAGGCGTATGAGCGAACCCGGCGAAGCAACATCTGGAAGCACACTCGAGCCCAGGGTTGGGGCACTTCGATCTAGGCTGGTGGCCTTATTGGTTCGATCAACTCAAGTTGCTGGAGGTTTGGATGAACACCCGTGGATTGCTCGATCAATTGCTCAAGTCTGGCCAGGAACTGTTGCAGAACAAGGCCGGGGCGCAGCAGGGCAAGGCATCCGCTGCCGACAAGGGCGCGCTGGGCGGGTTGCTCGGTGGCGGTTCCGGCGGGCTCGGCAGCCTGTTGTCCGGTGCTGGCGGCGGGGCGTTGGCGGCCGGCGCCATGGGCCTGCTGCTGGGCAATAAAAAAGCCCGCAAGTTCGGTGGCAAGGCGCTGACCTATGGTGGCCTGGCGGCGTTGGGCGTGATCGCCTACAAGGCCTACGGCAACTGGCAGGCGCAGCAGGCCGGTGCGCCGAAAAGCGAGCCGCAGACCCTCGACCGCCTGCCCGCGCAGCAGGTCGAGCAACACAGCCAGGCGATCCTCAAGGCGCTGGTGGCCGCGGCCAAGGCCGATGGCCATATCGACGAGCGCGAGCGCGCCCTGATCGAAGGTGAGTTCACCAGGCTGGACAGCGATCAGGAACTGCAGCACTGGCTGCACGCCGAACTCAACAAACCCCTGGACCCGGCGGATGTGGCGCGGGCCGCCGGCACGCCGGAAATGGCCGCCGAAATGTACGTTGCCAGCGTGATGCTGGTGGACGAGGAAAACTTCATGGAGAAGGCGTATCTGGATGAACTGTCGCGTCAGCTCAAGCTGGAGCCGGGGTTGAAACTCGAACTGGAAAAGCAGGTTCGCCAGGCCAGTCTTTGACGCCAATCGGGCGTGCGCTGGAGAAAGCTCCGCACGCCCTCTTTGATGGCTGAAATGCCCTCTGCTTGTGCCGGATCATCACTGGCGGCGCTCGAGTCATCTGACGGAAAGTAGCCCTCCAGAGCGGACCCTGCCTTTCGCTCTGAGTGAGACGTGGTGCGCAATACGCTGATAAATGATGGCACGCCCTCGGCTATACTCCCCACCATTTGAATGGCCCCGAGGACTGACTGTGAAGAACTGGACGTTGCGCCAACGCATTTTGGCGAGCTTTGCGGTGATTATCACCATCATGCTGCTGATGGTCATAGCCTCGTACTCCCGCTTGTTGAAGATCGAGGCCGGCGAAGACCGCATGCGCTCCGATGCCATTCCCGGGGTCTATTTCAGTTCGATGATTCGTGGTTCGTGGGTCGACAGTTTCCTGCATACCCAGGAAATCATCGGCCTCAACGAAGGCAAGGGCGTCAGTGCCAAGGATGAGGCCGATTTCAAGAGCTTCGAGCAACGCCTGCAGAAATACATGGCCAGCTACAAGGACACGCTTCGCGGTGAGACCGACCTGCAGGAGTTCGACGAGTTTGAAAAACGCCATCAGGAATTTCTCAAGATCCAGGCTACGGTCCTGGATCTGCATCGGCGTAATCAGGAAGCCGAGGCTGTCCGCGTGTTCCATGACCAGTTGACGCCCACCTGGATCGCCGGTCGGATGAAACTCAACGACATCATCGACGAGAACAAAGGGGTCGCCGATTCGGCCGCCTTGCAGATCGACGATGCGGTGGCTGCGGCCAAAGTCACCATGGGTGTTTCCCTGCTGGTGGCGGTGCTGGCGGCGGGCCTGTGCGGTCTGCTGCTGATGCGCGCGATCATGGCGCCGATGAACCGGATCGTGGAGATCCTCGATGTCATGCGCACGGGCGATCTGACCAGTCGCCTGAGCCTGGAGCGCAAGGACGAATTCGGCGCCGTGGAAACCGGCTTCAACGACATGATGACCGAGCTCAACTCCCTGGTGTCCCAGGCGCAGCGCTCCTCGGTCCAGGTCACCACCTCGGTCACCGAGATCGCCGCCACCTCCAAGCAGCAACAGGCGACCGCCACCGAGACCGCGGCGACCACCACCGAAATCGGCGCGACCTCCCGGGAAATCGCGGCTACCTCGCGCGATCTGGTGCGCACCATGACCGAAGTCTCCACCGCCGCCGACCAGGCTTCGGTGCTGGCCGGCTCCGGCCAGCAGGGCTTGGCGCGGATGGAAGAAACCATGCATTCGGTGATGGGCGCGGCCGACCTGGTCAACGCCAAGCTGGCGATCCTCAATGAGAAGGCCGGCAATATCAACCAGGTGGTGGTGACCATCGTCAAGGTCGCCGACCAGACCAACCTGCTGTCGCTCAACGCCGCGATCGAAGCCGAGAAAGCCGGCGAGTACGGGCGCGGTTTTTCCGTGGTGGCCACCGAAGTGCGGCGCCTGGCGGACCAGACCGCGGTCGCTACCTACGACATCGAGCAAATGGTCCGGGAGATCCAGTCGGCGGTATCGGCCGGGGTCATGGGCATGGACAAGTTCTCCGAAGAAGTGCGCCGCGGCATGGCCGAGGTGCAGCAGGTCGGCGAGCAGCTGTCGCAGATCATCCATCAGGTCCAGGCCCTGGCGCCGCGGGTGTTGATGGTCAACGAAGGCATGCAGGCCCAGGCCACCGGCGCCGAGCAGATCAACCACGCCCTGGTGCAACTGGGCGATGCCAGCAGCCAGACCGTCGAGTCGCTGCGCCAGGCCAGTTTCGCCATCGATGAACTGAGCCAGGTGGCGGTGGGGCTGCGTAGCGGCGTCTCGCGTTTCAAAGTCTGATGAACGAGCTCGCAGCGAAACGCGGCGCAGGGACGGCGACCAAAGACGCGCTGTTCCTGGTGTTCCGCATCGGCACCGAACGTTACGCCTTGCAGGCCGTCGAGGTGGTCGAGGTATTGCCGCGCCTGCAGCTCAAGCCGATTCCCCGGGCGCCGTCCTGGGTCGCCGGGGTCTTTGCCCATCGCGGTGCGGTGGTGCCGGTGCTCGACCTGAGCGCCCTGACCTTTGGCGAGCCGGCGCAGGAGCGCACCAGCACCCGCCTGGTGCTGGTGCATTACCGCCCGCAGGCGGCAGAGCCTGCGCGGTTGCTGGGGCTGATCCTCGAGCAGGCCACCGATACCCTGCGGTGCAACCCGCAGGACTTCAAGGCCTACGGCCTGGATAACCGCAATGCGCCGTATCTGGGGCCGGTCTATGAAGACGCCCAGGGCCTGTTGCAATGGGTGCGTGTCGAGGATCTGCTGGATGCCGAGGTGCGTGCGCTGCTGTTTCCCTCGCCGCCGCTGGACCTGGCGCTGCTCGGGGAGTCGCCATGAGCAGCGACCAGCGATTTTTCGATTTCCTCAAGGAGCGCATCGGCCTCGACGTGGCCTCGGTGGGGCCGGCGATCATCGAGCGCGCGGTGCGCCAGCGCAGCATCGCCCAGCAGGCGCTCAGCGCCGACCATTACTGGCAGACCCTGCAAGGCTCGCGGGATGAACAGCAGGCCCTGATCGAGGCGGTGATCGTTCCGGAAACCTGGTTTTTCCGTTACCCGGAGTCCTTCGCGACCCTGGCCAAACTTGCCCTCTCGCGCCTTGCCGAACTCAAGGGTATGCGTGCGTTGCGTATCCTCAGCCTGCCGTGCTCCACCGGCGAGGAGCCGTACTCGATTGCCATGGCCCTGTTCGATGCCGGGCTTGCTCCCCATCAGTTCAAGGTCGATGGCTTCGATGTCAGCCCGCTGTCGGTCGAGCGGGCCAGGCAGGCGGTGTACGGCAAGAACTCCTTTCGCGGCCAGCACAGCGATTTTCGCGAGCGGCACTTCACCGCCGAAGATGAGCGCTACAGCCTCAGCGAGCGGGTGCGCGAGCAGGTGCGCCTGCAGGTCGGCAACCTGCTGGACCCGACCTTGCTGGCCAATGAGCCGCCCTACGATTTTGTCTTCTGTCGCAACCTGCTGATCTATTTCGATCAGCCGACCCAGCGCCAGGTGTTCGAAGTGCTCAAGCGCCTGACTCACGTTGAAGGTGTGCTGTTCATCGGCCCGGCCGAAGGCAGCCTGCTGGGCCGCCTGGGCATGCGTTCGATCGGCATTGCCCAGTCCTTTGCCTTCAGCCGGCATAACGAACCTGAGCCCGCGCCGGCACCGGCCTTCGTCCCGAGCGCATTGCCGGTGCGCCAGCCGGTGCGCAGCATCGCGCCTCCCGTGCGCAGCCGGCCGTTTGCCAGTGCGGTGCCGAGCCCGAGCCCTGCACCGACCAGGCCGGCCAACGACGCCACGACCCTGCTGGCCAGCATCGCGGCCCTGGCCAACGAAGGCAAAAGCGCCGAGGCCCGGGTGGCGTGCGAGCATTACCTGGACACCCACGAACCGGTGGCGCAGGTGTTCTATTGGCTGGGGCTGCTCAGCGATGTGGCGGGCAGCGCCCTGGAGGCCCAGGGTTTCTATCGCAAGGCCCTGTACCTGGACCCGCAGCACGCCGAGGCGCTGGTGCACCTGGCCGCTTTGCTGGCCTCCCAGGGAGACGTCGCCGGTGCCCGTCGATTGCAGGAGCGTGCGGCCCGCAGCGGCCGTGCAGCAGACAGTGAGCGTAAATCATGAGCGGCTCTGTTTCGTTGAACGTGACCCATGAAGATGCGCAGGCCATCGACGATTGCTGGAACCGCATCGGTATCCACGGCGACAAGAGTTGCCCGTTGCTGGCCGGGCATGTGCATTGCCGCAACTGCTCGGTGTATTCCGCCGCGGCCACCCGTCTGCTCGATCGCTATGCGTTGCAGCAGGAGCGCCATGAGCAAGCGGCCGAGGCCGATACGGATGTCGTCACCCGTTCGCTGTTGATGTTCCGCCTGGGCGAGGAATGGCTGGGCATTGCCACCCGTTGCCTGGTGGAAGTGGCGCCGCTGCAACCGATCCATTCCTTGCCGCACCAGCGTTCGCGGGCCTTGCTGGGTGTGGCGAATGTGCGTGGCGCGTTGGTGGCCTGCCTGTCGTTGGTGGAGCTGCTGGGGCTGGACACCACCAGCACGGTCGTGTCGGGCGCGCGGGTTATTCCGCGCATGCTGATCATCGCCGCCCAGGGCGGCCCGGTGGTGGTGCCGGTGGACGAGGTGGAGGGCATCCATGCCATCGACGAGCGCACCCTGAACGCCGCCGAAGTTTCCGGCCAGCAGGCCAGTGCCAAGTACACCCGTGGCGTCTTGCAGTGGAAGGGCCGCAGCCTGCGTTGGCTGGATGAAGAGCAGTTGCTGTCCGCCGTGACCCGGAGCCTGACATGACCCCTGATCAAATGCGCGACGCCTCGCTGCTCGAACTCTTCAGCCTGGAAGCCGAAGCCCAGACCCAGGTGCTCAGTACCGGCCTGCTGGCGCTGGAACGCAACCCGATCCAGGCCGACCAGCTGGAAGCCTGCATGCGCGCCGCCCACTCGCTCAAGGGCGCGGCGCGGATCGTCGGGGTCGACGCCGGGGTCAGCGTGGCCCATGTGATGGAAGATTGCCTGGTCAGCGCCCAGGAGGGGCGGCTGTACCTGCGTCCCGAACATATCGATGCGCTGCTGCAGGGCACCGACTTCCTGATGCGCATCGCCACGCCGGGCAACCAGGTCGGTGAGCAGGACATTGCCGCCTACGTGGGGCTCATGGAGCAGTTGATCGGCTCGCCGGGCGCGGTGGCGGCGGGCGTTGTCCTGCCCAGGGTCGAGCCGAGCCTGCTGCCCATGGCCGAGCTGCAACTGGAGGCCCCGCGGGTCGAGCCCGAGCCGCAGGTCCCACCGTTCGAGATGCCGCAGGAGGTCTTGCAGGAGACGCTGCAAGAGGCATCCGTGGCCACTCCGCAGAAGGGCAAGAAGCTCGCCGAGGGCGGCGAACGGGTGTTGCGGGTCACGGCCGAACGCCTGAACAGCCTGCTGGATCTGTCGAGCAAGTCGCTGGTGGAAACCCAGCGCCTGAAGCCGTACCTGGCGACCCTGCAGCGCCTCAAGCGCATGCAGAGCAACGGGCTGCGCGCTTTGGAAAACCTCAATGGGCATCTCAAGGAGCAGGTGCTGGGCCTGGAGGCCCTCGAAGCCCTGGAGGATGCGCGGCGCCTGCTGGCGGAATCCCAGCAACTGCTGATCGAGAAAACCGCCGAGCTGGATGAGTTCGGCTGGCAGGCCAGCCAGCGTGCCCAGGTGCTCTACGACACCGCGCTGGCCTGTCGCATGCGGCCGTTCGCCGATGTGCTGGTGGGCCAGGTGCGGATGGTTCGTGACCTGGGGCGCAGCCTGGGCAAGCAGGTGCGCCTGGAAGTCGAGGGCGAGAAGACCCAGGTCGATCGCGACGTGCTGGAAAAACTCGAAGCGCCCCTGACCCACCTGTTGCGCAATGCAGTCGATCACGGCATCGAAACGCCCGAGCAGCGGCTGCTGGCGGGCAAGCCGGCCGAGGGCCTGATTCGCCTGCGCGCTTCCCACCAGGCCGGATTGCTGGTGCTGGAACTCAGCGATGACGGCAACGGCGTCGATCTGGAGCGGGTGCGCCAGAGCATCGTCGAGCGCCAGCTGTCCCCGGCCGAGACCGCTGCCCAGCTGAGCGAAGAAGAACTGCTGACCTTCCTGTTCCTGCCGGGCTTCAGCCTGCGGGACAAGGTCACCGAGGTTTCCGGGCGCGGTGTCGGCCTGGATGCGGTGCAGCACATGGTGCGTCAGCTGCGCGGCGCGGTGCAGCTGGAGCAGGTGGCGGGGCAGGGCAGTCGTTTCCACCTCGAAGTGCCGCTGACCCTGTCGGTGGTGCGCAGCCTGGTGGTGGAGGTCGGCGAAGAGGCCTACGCCTTCCCGCTGGCGCATATAGAACGCATGTGCGATCTGGAGCCCGACGACATTGTCCAGCTGGAAGGGCGCCAGCATTTCTGGCACGAAGGCCGCCATGTCGGCCTGGTCGCGGCCAGCCAGCTGCTGCAACGCCCTGCGGGGCAGAGCAATGAATCCACGCTCAAGGTGGTGGTGATTCGCGAGCGCGACGCGGTCTATGGCGTGGCGGTCGAGCGTTTCATCGGCGAGCGGACCCTGGTGGTGCTGCCGCTGGACGACCGCCTGGGCAAGGTCCAGGACATTTCCGCCGGGGCCTTGCTCGATGACGGCTCCGTGGTGCTGATCGTCGACGTCGAGGACATGCTGCGTTCGGTGGACAAGCTGCTCAATACCGGCCGCCTGGAACGCATCGCCCGCCACAACCGCCATCAGGCCGAGACGGCGCGCAAGCGCATCCTGGTGGTCGACGACTCGCTCACCGTGCGTGAGCTGCAACGCAAGCTTTTGCTCAACCGTGGTTATGACGTAGCGGTCGCCGTCGACGGCATGGATGGCTGGAACGCCCTGCGTTCGGAAGACTTCGACCTGCTGATCACCGACATCGATATGCCCCGAATGGATGGGATTGAATTGGTCACACTCCTGCGCCGTGACAATCGCCTGCAGTCGTTGCCGGTGATGGTGGTTTCCTACAAGGATCGCGAAGAGGACCGGCGCCGTGGACTGGATGCCGGAGCCGACTATTATCTAGCCAAAGCCAGTTTCCATGATGACGCCCTGCTGGATGCGGTGGTGGAGCTGATTGGAGGAGCGCGGGCATGAAAATCGCGATCGTCAATGACATGCCCATGGCCGTGGAGGCCCTGCGCCGGGCCCTGGCCTTCGAACCCGCGCACGAAGTGGTGTGGGTCGCGACCAATGGCGCCGAGGCGGTCGAGTACTGCGCGAAGCTGACGCCCGACCTGATCCTGATGGACCTGATCATGCCGGTGATGGACGGCGTGGAAGCGACCCGCCGGATCATGGCCGAAACCCCTTGCGCCATCGTGATCGTCACGGTGGACCGCCAGCAGAACGTGCATCGGGTGTTCGAGGCCATGGGCCATGGCGCGCTGGACGTGGTCGATACACCGGCCTTGGGTGCCGGCAATGCGCAGGAAGCGGCGGCGCCCTTACTGCGCAAGATCCTCAATATCGGCTGGCTGATCGGCCAGCAGCGCGGCAACCACGTGCGTTCGGCGCCGGTGCCGATGCGCACCATGGCGCAACGCCAGGGCCTGGTGGCGATCGGTTCGTCCGCCGGTGGCCCGGCGGCGCTGGAAGTGCTGCTCAAGGGGTTGCCCGCCCATTTTCCGGCCGCCATCGTGCTGGTGCAGCACGTCGACCAGGTGTTCGCCGCGGGCATGGCCGAATGGCTCAGCAGTGCTTCCGGGCTGAAGGTGCGCCTGGCCCGCGAAGGCGAGCCACCGCAGAGCGGTACGGTGCTGCTGGCCGGGACCAACCACCATATTCGGCTGTTGAAGAACGGTACCCTGGCCTACACCGCCGAGCCGGTAAACGAGATCTATCGGCCATCGATCGATGTGTTTTTTGAAAGCGTCGCCAGTTACTGGAATGGCGATGCGGTCGGCGTGCTGCTGACCGGCATGGGTCGCGACGGCGCCCAGGGCCTGAAACTGATGCGCGACCAAGGTTATCTGACCATCGCCCAGGACCAGAATAGTAGTGCGGTGTATGGCATGCCCAAGGCGGCCGCTGCCATCGACGCTGCCACAGAGATTCGCCCACTGGACAAGATCGCTCCACGATTGCTGGAGATATTTGCCAAATGACCGACAAACGCAGCTGTCCTGGCCAGGTAGCAACTCAGGTGACAACCCATGAATGATTTACAGCTCGACGATTTTAAAACCGATGAAAATGCTGCGATGGTGCTGCTGGTCGACGACCAGGCAATGATCGGTGAGGCTGTGCGGCGTGGGTTGGCGAATGAAGAAAACATCGATTTCCACTTTTGTGCCGACCCGCACCAGGCCATTGCCCAGGCGATCCGCATCAAGCCGACGGTGATCCTGCAGGACCTGGTGATGCCGGGCCTGGACGGCTTGACGCTGGTGCGCGAGTACCGCAACCACCCGGCGACCCAGAACATTCCGATCATCGTGCTTTCGACCAAGGAAGACCCGCTGATCAAGAGTGCGGCCTTCGCGGCCGGGGCCAACGATTACCTGGTCAAGCTGCCGGACAACATCGAGCTGGTGGCGCGCATTCGTTACCACTCGCGCTCCTACATGACCCTGTTGCAGCGGGACGCGGCCTATCGCGCGCTGCGGGTCAGCCAGCAGCAACTGCTCGATACCAACCTGGTGCTGCAGCGCCTGATGAACTCCGATGGCCTGACCGGCTTGTCCAACCGCCGGCATTTCGACGAGTACCTGGAGCTGGAGTGGCGCCGGGCAATGCGCGACCAGACCCAGTTGTCGCTGCTGATGATCGATGTCGACTACTTCAAGTCCTACAACGACAACTTCGGTCACCTGGAGGGCGATGAAGCCCTGCGCAAGGTGGCGACGGCGATCCGCGAGGCCAGCAGCCGACCGTCGGATTTACCGGCGCGTTATGGCGGGGAGGAGTTTGCCCTGGTACTGCCGAACACCTCGCCCGGTGGGGCGCGGCTGGTGGCCGAGAAACTGCGCCAGACCGTGGCCGCGCTGAAGATTCCGCATATCGCGCCGACCGAAGGGGCCAGCCTGACCATCAGCATCGGTCTGTCCACCATGACGCCGCAGCCGAGCACCAGTTGCCGGCAATTGATCTCGGCCGCCGACAAAGGCCTGTATCTGGCCAAGCACAATGGTCGCAATCAGGTGGGGATCGAGTGAAAAAAACCGCCACCGCGGGGGCCTAAAGCCGCCAGGCGGGCTGCCGCGCCAGCTTGATTACGTTATACTCGCCGGCTTTCAAAAGTTCGCCAACGAGTGCTGCCTGCCATGGAAATCAACCCGATCCTTAACACTATCAAGGACCTGTCCGAGCGCTCCGAAACTATTCGGGGGTATCTTTGACTACGATCAAAAGCATGAGCGTCTGACCGAAGTCAATCGCGAGCTTGAAGATCCGAACGTCTGGAACAAGCCTGAATACGCCCAGGAACTGGGCCGTGAACGCGCAGCGCTGGCGCAGATCGTCGAGACCCTGGACGAGTTGTCCGGTGGCCTGGCCGATTGCCGCGATCTGCTGGACATGGCCGTCGAAGAGAACGATGAAGGCACAGTGGGCGATGTGGTCGCCGAACTGACCCGTCTCGACGAAGCGCTGGCCAAGCTGGAATTCCGTCGCATGTTCAGCGGCGAGATGGACATGAACAACGCCTACCTGGACATCCAGGCCGGCTCCGGCGGCACCGAAGCCCAGGACTGGGCCAACATCCTGCTGCGCATGTACCTGCGCTGGGCCTCCAAGCGTGGCTTCGACGCCACCATCATGGAGCTGTCCGAAGGCGAAGTCGCCGGCATCAAGGGCGCCACCGTGCACATCAAGGGCGAGTACGCCTTTGGCTGGCTGCGCACCGAGATCGGCGTGCACCGCCTGGTGCGCAAGAGCCCGTTCGACTCCGGCGCCCGCCGCCACACCTCGTTCTCGGCGGTGTTCGTGTCGCCCGAGATCGACGACAAGGTGGAAATCGAGATCAACCCGGCCGACCTGCGGATCGACACCTACCGTTCCTCCGGTGCCGGTGGTCAGCACGTAAACACCACCGACTCGGCCGTACGTATCACCCACGTACCGACCAACACCGTGGTCAGCTGCCAGAACGAACGGTCCCAGCACGCCAACAAGGACACCGCCATGAAAATGCTGCGGGCCCGGTTGTACGAGCAGGAGATCCAGAAGCGCAACGCCGCTTCCCAGGCGCTGGAGGACAGCAAGTCCGACATCGGCTGGGGTCACCAGATCCGCTCCTACGTGCTCGATGCCTCGCGGATCAAGGATCTGCGTACCAACATCGAACGCAGTGACTGCGACAAGGTGCTCGACGGCGACATCGACGAATACCTGGTGGCCAGCCTGAAATCGGGGCTGTAAGCCGCGACACCCATGCCGCGGGCACGGCGCGCTTCTGTAGGAGCGAGGCTGGCCCGCGATCTCTTGCCACAGGCAAGGGGCAACGAACCTGTGATGGAAATTTTAAAGACATGAGCGACCTACAACTCGACCAGGCCCTGCAACAGGAAGAAAACACCCTGATCGCCCTGCGCAAGGAAAAGCTTGCTGCCGAGCGCGCCAAGGGTCAGGCCTTCCCCAACGACTTCCGCCGCGATAACTACTGCAACGACCTGCAGAAACAGTACGCGGACAAGACCAAGGAAGAGCTGGCCGAGGCGGCGATTCCGGTCAAGGTTGCCGGTCGCATCATGCTCAACCGTGGTTCGTTCATGGTGATCCAGGACATGACCGGGCGTATCCAGGTCTACGTCAACCGCAAGACCCTGCCGGAAGAGACCCTGAACGCGGTCAAGACCTGGGACCTGGGCGACATCATCGCCGCCGAAGGCACCCTGGCCCGTTCCGGCAAGGGCGACCTGTACGTCGAAATGACCAACGTGCGTTTGCTGACCAAGTCGCTGCGCCCGCTGCCGGACAAGCATCACGGCCTGACCGACACCGAGCAGCGCTATCGCCAGCGTTATGTCGACCTGATCGTCAACGAAGACGTACGCGAAACCTTCCGCGTGCGTTCCCAGGTCATCGCCCACATCCGCAGCTTCCTGATGAAGCGTGACTTCCTGGAAGTGGAAACGCCGATGCTGCAGACCATTCCTGGCGGCGCGGCGGCCAAGCCGTTCGAGACCCACCACAACGCCCTGGACATGGAAATGTTCCTGCGTATCGCGCCGGAGCTGTACCTCAAGCGGCTTGTTGTTGGCGGGTTTGAAAAGGTGTTCGAGATCAACCGCAACTTCCGTAACGAAGGCGTTTCGACCCGGCACAACCCTGAATTCACCATGTTGGAGTTCTACCAGGCCTACGCCGACTACGAAGACAACATGGACCTGACCGAAGAACTGTTCCGCGAGCTGGCGCAGCTGGTCCTGGGCAGCACCGACGTGCCGTACGGCGACAAGGTGTTCCACTTCGGCGAGCCGTTCGTCCGTCTGTCGGTGTTCGACTCGATCCTCAAGTACAACCCTGAGCTGACCGCCGATGATCTGAACGACATCGACAAGGCTCGCGCCATCGCCAAGAAGGCTGGTGCCAAGGTGCTCGGCTTCGAAGGCCTGGGCAAGTTGCAGGTGATGATTTTCGAAGAGCTGGTCGAGCACAAGCTGGAGCAGCCGCACTTCATTACCCAGTACCCGTTCGAAGTCTCGCCGCTGGCCCGTCGCAACGACGAGAACCCGAACGTGACCGACCGTTTCGAGCTGTTCATCGGTGGTCGCGAAATTGCCAACGCCTACTCCGAGTTGAACGACGCGGAAGACCAGGCCGAGCGTTTCATGGCCCAGGTGGCCGACAAGGACGCCGGTGACGACGAAGCCATGCACTACGATGCCGACTTCGTTCGTGCCCTGGAGTACGGCATGCCGCCGACCGCCGGTGAAGGTATCGGCATCGACCGTCTGGTGATGCTGCTGACCAACTCCCCGTCGATCCGCGACGTGATCCTGTTCCCGCACATGCGGCCGCAAGCGTAAATATGTTGAATAAAAAGCCGCCGCTAACAGGCGGCTTTTTATTGTCTGTGTGGCACTGACGTACTGCTTTTTTCATTTT
This sequence comes from Pseudomonas sp. GW460-12-10-14-TSB1, assembly GCF_017349775.1. Classification (NCBI taxonomy): domain Bacteria; kingdom Pseudomonadati; phylum Pseudomonadota; class Gammaproteobacteria; order Pseudomonadales; family Pseudomonadaceae; genus Pseudomonas; species Pseudomonas sp. GW460-12-10-14-TSB1. Next base: position 13,160 of record NZ_JACNAC010000018.1, on the reverse strand, counting down.
TATGTGAGAGGAATACCTGTCGTGAACCGTGCAATTGCTCAAGAAGGTGCAGCTGGCATCGCCACTGCGGTCGCTGAAAGTGTTCAGTACCAGGGCCGCAAGGCCAGCCGACAGGGCAGTGAGCAACGTCGCCAGGATATTCTCGACGCGGCCATGCGCATTGTCGTGCGCGATGGCGTGCGCGCCGTGCGCCATCGCGCGGTAGCCGCCGAAGCCGGTGTGCCGCTGTCGGCCACCACCTACTACTTCAAGGATATCGATGACCTGCTCACCGATACCTTCGCCCAATACGTCGAACGCAGCGCCGCCTTCATGGCCAAGCTCTGGGCCAACAACGAGGGCTTGCTGCGGGAGATGGTCGCCTATGGCGATGGCAGCCCGGAGTCCCGCGCGCAACTGGCCGATGACATTGCCCGCCTGACCGCCGACTACGTGCAGCGCCAGCTGCACAACCGCCGCGAGCATCTGATGGCCGAGCAGGCGTTTCGCCAGGAGGCGCTGCTCAACCCGCGCCTGGCGCTGCTGGTGCGTTCCCACCAGCAGATCCTGTTGCACGGCACTTGCCAGTTTTTCCAGGTATTGGGTTCCCGCGAGCCGCAACAGGATGCCAAAGTGTTGACGTCTATAATCGGACGGATGGAATATCAGGGCCTGCTCAACGGGGCAGAGCCTCTGGCCGACGAAGACATGCTGGGCATTCTTACCCGGTACATGCACTTGGTTCTGGCCTCGGTGTGATGCGGTCGCTGTAGCCGCTGCCGCGAGGCCCGAAGGGCCTTCCTGCGATTCCATGGGGCCTGTACCTGGAGCGGACGCAGGCTTCGCCAGCTGCTACCTGCGTTTGAGTCGACTGCCGATAGGGAGTGTTGAATGAAAGCCTGGCGCGTTGTGATCGCCTTGTCGTTCCTGCTGCTCAGTGGCTGCCTGGTGTCCTTCAAGGAACCCTTGCCGGCCGATCAGGCCGCGCCCGCGGCGTTGCTGGGCAAATGGACCAGCAAGAATGCCTGGGGCGAACCGCTGACCCTGCAGCTGAGCCGCATCGGCAACAACCGCTACAAGGCCGTCACTTCCGTCAAGGCCAGGCCGCAACAGCACGACACTTACGAATTTACCGTTTCCCGCCATGGTAGCCGCTGGTATCTCTCGGCGGCGGTGCCCCAGGCGCTTGGCGGGCACTTCACCATCGCCGGTTTCGAGTTGACCGACGAACACGAACTGGTGCTCTACCAGCTCGATCTCGAACAGATCAATCAGGCCCGCGGGCAGAATGCCCTGCATGGCGAGCCGTTCGACACCAAGGACGGCGAGGGCGTGCTGATCGACAGCGCGCTGCCACAGGTTTTCGCCTATCTGGACGATCCCGCCAACTCCGACGTGTTCGTCGAGGCGGCGCGCTTCCAGCGGGCAGGCAAGTAAACGCGGTACAGACGTTTCAACAGGAGTTTGTGGTGGACGATTACCAGCAGACGATACGCACCTTGTCCGATCGCATTGTGCTGGCACAGACGCCGATCCGCGTGCTGGATGCGGTGAAGTGGGATGACAACATCCGCAAGGGTTTCCTCAAGGCCAAGGGCAAGGAAATGCCGGCGGTGGACCGCGCCTATTACGAAGGCCGGGCGCTGTCTTTCGATTCCAGTGCGGTGAAGCTGGAGTTCCAGAACATCGAGCGTGACATCACCCGGCAACTGGGCCAGTTCAACCCGGTGGGGCAGATCATGCGGCGCATGTGCAAGGAGTACCGCATGGTGGTGCGGATGCTCGAAGCCCGTGGCACCGAGGATTTCGGGCTGATTTCCCAGGAACTCTACGGCGCGGCCTCCGATGCCTTTCATGCCGGCGACCCGACCTTGTCGGACCTGGGCCTGATGCTCTCGGATTACCTGAACAACATCGACGGCCGCGGCGACCTCAAGGACGAACCCAAGACCCTGAGCGCCAAGGAGGCCGTCAGCCTGCTGCAAAGCCGGCTGAACAAGGTGTTCGGCGAGGCCGAGGAAACCATCCGGGTCTTCGAGTCCGACGGCATCGTCGCCGACGCGGCGGCCGGCGCCGACTACATCAAGATCCGCGCCGACGCCATGTTCAACAATCGCGATGTGCGGGCCCTGGAAGTCCATGAAGGCCTGGTGCACGTGGGCACCACCCTCAACGGCCTGAACCAGCCGATCTGCACCTTCCTGTCCAAGGGCCCGCCCTCGTCGACCGTGACCCAGGAAGGCCTGGCGATCCTGATGGAGATCATCACCTTTGCCTCCTACCCGAGCCGTCTGCGCAAGCTGACCAACCGCACCCGCGCCATTCACATGGTGGAAGAGGGCGCGGACTTCATGCAGGTGTTCGAGTTCTTCCGTGAGCAGGGTTTCGAAATGGCCGAAAGCTATGGCAACGCCAGCCGGGTGTTCCGCGGTTCGGTGCCGACGGGCCTGCCATTCACCAAAGACTTGTCCTATCTCAAGGGCTTCATCATGGTTTACAACTACATTCAGTTGGCCGTGCGCAAGGGCAAGCTCGAGCAGGTGCCGTTGCTGTTCTGCGGCAAGACCACCCTGGAGGACATGCGTACCCTGCGGCAGTTGGTGGATGAAGGCCTGGTGGTGCCGCCCAAGTACCTGCCGGACCAGTTCCGCGACATGAACGCGCTGTCGGCCTGGATGTGCTTCTCCAACTTCCTCAATCACCTGAGCCTGGACCGTATCGAGGCGGATTACTCCAACATCCTCTGACGCACACCCCGTGTAGGAGCGGCCGGTCGACGTTCGATTGCCCGCGATAAAGGCGCCGCGGTTTTTCTGAGTCACCGCGCCATCGGTTATCGCGGGCAAGCCTCGCTCCTACAGAAGTATCCTTTTCAACTCCTGTCGCGAGGCTTCAAACGGATGCGAGTCCTCAGCATTGTCTGCCTGCTACTGACCTTGAGCGGTTGCAGCTCGCTGCTGTTCTACCCCGAGCGCGGCTTGCCGTTCACCCCGGACAAGGCCCGGCTCGACTACCGCGACGTCACCCTGACCGCCGCCGACGGCACGCGCCTGCGCGGCTGGTGGCTGCCGGCCAAGGCCGGGGTGCCGGTCAAGGGCACGGTGCTGCACCTGCACGGCAATGGCGGCAACCTGTCCGGGCACCTCGGTGGCAGTTGGTGGTTGCCGGAGCAGGGCTACCAGGTGCTGCTGGTGGACTACCGTGGCTATGGGGTGTCGCAAGGTGAACCGAGCCTGCCGGCGATCTACCAGGACGTCGACGCGGCCTTCCAGTGGCTGGACCGGGCGCCCGAAGTCCAGGGCAAGCCGCTGATCGTCCTGGGCCAGAGCCTGGGCGGCGCCCTGGCCATCCACTATCTGGTGGAGCAGCATCCGGAACGCCAGCGCCAGCTCAAGGCCATTGTCTTCGACGGGGTGCCGGCCAGTTACCGCGAGGTGGGCCGCTTCGCCCTGAGCACGTCCTGGATGACCTGGCCGTTCCAGGTCCCGCTGTCCTGGCTGGTGCCGGATGGCGACAGCGCGATCAAGGCCATTGCGCGCCTGGATGGCGTGCCCAAGCTGATCTACCACAGCATCGACGATTCCCTCGTACCGCTTTCCAACGGCATCCGTCTGTATCAAGCTGCGCCCCCGCCCAGGGTGTTGCAGCTGACCCGTGGCGGGCATGTGCAGACCTTTGCCGACCCGGTCTGGCGCCAGGTGATGTTGCGTTACCTTGAAGACCCGCAGCATTTCAACGGCCTGCGCCGCCTGGGCGAAATCCCGAATTACCCTGCACCCTTGAATCCAGTCGTAGAACCTCCAGAGAGTCCGCAATGAGCGAAGAACGTAACGCCATCCCCCTGATCATCACCGGTATCTGCAGCATCCTCGGCACCGTGGCGTGCCTGTGGTACTACGGCTACCTGCATTTTGCCAAACCGGAGGATGCGTTGCTGCTCAACGATTTCACCATGCTCAAGACCGTGCCCGGCGAGGACTACAAGGTCTCCCTGGAGCCGGCGGCCGAGGTGGCGCAGTGTATCGATGGCGTGCTGGTGCTGTTCGACACCGAGCAGAAGGGGCTGACCGGCGTGCTGGTCAACAACAAGAAGCGCGCCGTGCGCTGCATGGGCCAGGAAACCCCGAAGCTGGAGCAGTGACCGAACGGCGTGATCCGTTTGCCGGATAAAAAAGCCCCGCCGATAAAGGCGGGGCTTTTTATTGGGGACGCGCTTCAGTGCGCAGGGTCGGGCTTAGTTGGCGCTGACGGTCGAACGTGGCGCCACCGGCTGGTTGTCGTTGGAAATGGTGACTTCCACGCGACGGTTCATGGCGCGCCCGGAAACGCTGCCGTTGTCGGCAACCGGGTATTGCTTGCCATAACCCTGGGCGACGATGCGTGCCGGATCGATACCCATCTTGATCAGGGCGACCTGTACCGAAGTGGCGCGACGCTCGGACAGCGACTGGTTGTAAGCCGCGCTGCCGGTGCTGTCGGTGTAGCCTTCGACAATCACTTTGCGGTCAGAGTTGTCGCGCAGGAACTGCGCCAGCTTGTTGATGTTGACCAGGCCGTTGGACTTCAGGTCGGCCTTGTTGGTGGCGAACAGCACGTCACCGAAGGTCACCAGGGTACCGCGGTCGGTCTGCTTGGCGTTGAGGCTCGATTGCAGTTGCTTGATCTGCGCGTCGCGGGCATCGAGCAGCGCCTTGGCGCGCTGGTCGCCGGCGTCCTTGAGCTGGGTTTCCGCGGTGCGCAGGGCGATGGTCTGCTTGGCCACTTCAATCCGCTGGTTGGTCAGGTAGGCCAGTTGGTCGACCTTTTTCTCGTCCTCCTTGTTCAGGTAGGCCTTGTCGGCCTTGTCCAGCCATTCGCTGGCGTCCTTGGTTTCCAGGGCCGCCACCTTGGTGGCCTGCGGATTGGCCTGCAGGGCGGAGTAGTTGGTCCGGGCGTTTTCCAGGTTGGCGTTAGGCGGGGTGGAGCATGCCGCCAGCGCCACGCTCAGGGCCAACAGGGCAGGGATCATCAGTTGTTTACGCATAATGGGTTCGTCCTTTTATCGATGGCGAATACGTGGGAATCGGCGCCCGTGGCTCATTGCACGCTGCGCATGCCTTCCTGGCGTAGTTCCTGAACGCCTTTCTGAGAGTCCTTCAATGCCTGTTCGGCCTTGGCGGCCTGGGCCTTGCGCTCGGCGACGCGGGCGTCCCATTCGGCCTGTTCGGCCAGGCGCCGGGCTTCGTCGTAGTTCTTGTCGTGCATGGCGAGCTCGGCTTGTTTGAGCTTGTCCTGAGCCGACTTCATTTCCACGGCGGCAAACTCGGTACCGCCCGCGCTGACTGCGCTGTTGACCGCAGATTGCGTCACCGCGTATTGCTCGCTCGGCGGATTACCGGCGCAACCGGCCAGGACCAGGCTGCTACCGAGAGCCAGCGCGGCCAGCTTCAGCCCGCGCAGAGGGTTTGACGAGGATTTGGCAGTGCTGATCTTCATGGTCTTCAACTCCATTGGATAACTCCTGAAAAACATCAAAACCATCCCGGTTCCGCTGCCGTAACGCTGAGTGACGGTGTTGCCGAGGGTGCTGAATTGAAACGGCCGTTCCAGTGATGGTTACTGGGTGTGACCGGAAGCTTTTTTGAATAGTTCAGAGAATATGGCCAGTTGCCGGGAAACTTTCTGACCGGGAAGACAAGGCTCTAAATCGGGAACTTTTGCCATGCGTAGGGGTACTCCTGACCCGATTCGGGGTCAGGAATAACGGTTTTCACAGGTGAGAAAATCAGCAGTGGATCAGTGTTTCTGCTCTTCGGCCTGAGCCGACATATCGTGCAGATAACGCCGCGACAGGGCGAGAAAACGCGGGGTAGGACCGATGTCCTCATAGAGCGGATCGCCTTCTTCGTCGGTGGCGACCACATGCTGGCCCTGGACATAAGGGAAACTGGTTTCGAGTTCCTCCAGGGCAGCCCCGATCAGTTCGCCGAGCAGTTCCTCGGTCTGGCGTTTGGGGTACATCTCGGAAATCGCCGCCAGGCGTGCTGCGGCTTCGACGTCCAGATAGATCGTGTAGCCGGTCTTGGTCAGGCGACCCTTGGCGTTTTCTTCCCAGTGTTGCGCGAGCTCACGGATTTTCATGGCAACCTCAATGAACGCCTGCTTGTGGCAGGGCCTGGTGAGTGACCGGCCTGTGCCGGCGCTAAGCCGTTGTGCGGCTTACTCTTGAGACTAGCTCCATCGCGCAAGGTTTAAAGGCGCTTCGTCGTGCGCCGGCCTTGCCCGGACCCGTTCGCGCCAAGACCGCCCTTGCTAATAGCCATGCGCTGGCGGCACTCTTGGGGCTTACCAGGAGCCCCAAGTCCGCTGGAGAACAGGTAGATGACCGATATTGATGCGCGCTTGCGCGAAGATGTTCACCTGCTGGGTGAGCTGTTGGGCAACACCATTCGTGAACAGTATGGCGAGGGTTTCCTCGACAAGATCGAACAGATTCGCAAAGGCGCCAAGGCCGACCGGCGCGGTTCGCTGGACGCCGAACTCAGCGCCAGCCTCAACCAGCTCAGCGAGGACGAATTGCTGCCGGTGGCGCGGGCGTTCAACCAGTTCCTCAACCTGGCGAACATCGCCGAGCAGTACCAGTTGATTCACCGTCGCGAGGAGTCGCAGCCGGCGCCGTTCGAGTCGCGGGTGCTGCCGGAACTGCTGGCGCGCCTGCGGGCCGAAGGCCATGGCGCCGAGGCGCTGGCCCGGCAGCTGGGACGGCTGGAAATCGAGCTGGTGCTGACCGCCCATCCCACGGAAGTCGCCCGCCGCACGCTGATCCAGAAATACGATGCCATCGCCGCGCAACTGGCCGCCCAGGACCATCGCGACCTGACCTCGGCCGAGCGCGCGCAGATCCAGGCACGCCTGCAGCGCCTGATCGCCGAGGCCTGGCACACCGAAGAAATCCGCCGAACCCGGCCAACCCCGGTGGACGAAGCCAAGTGGGGCTTCGCGGTGATCGAACACTCGCTGTGGCAGGCCATCCCCAACTATTTGCGCAAGGCCGACCAGGCCCTGCATGCGGCCACCGGCATGCACTTGCCCCTGGAGGCGGCGCCGATCCGCTTCGCTTCGTGGATGGGCGGCGACCGGGACGGCAACCCCAATGTCACCGCGGCGGTGACCCGCGAGGTGCTGTTGCTGGCGCGCTGGATGGCCGCCGACCTGTACCTGCGCGATGTCGATCAACTGGCTGCCGACCTGTCCATGCAGCAGGCCAACGCGGCGCTGCGGACCCTGGCCGGCGACAGCGCCGAACCCTATCGTGCGGTGCTCAAGCAGTTGCGCGAGCGCCTGCGGGCCACCCGCAACTGGGCCCAGGCCTCGTTGAGCGGTAGCGTGCCGGCGACGGCCCAGGTGTTGCAGAACAACCGCGAGCTGCTGGACCCGCTGGAGCTCTGCTATCAGTCCCTGCATGAATGCGGCATGGGGGTGATCGCCGACGGTCCGCTGCTCGACTGCCTGCGTCGCGCGGTGACCTTCGGCCTGTTCCTGGTGCGTCTGGACGTGCGTCAGGACTCCTCGCGGCACACCGCGGCCATGACCGAAATCACCGACTACCTGGGCCTGGGCCGCTACGGCGACTGGAGCGAGAAGGAGCGCATCGATTTCCTGATGCGCGAACTGGGCAGCCGTCGTCCACTGCTGCCCGGTTACTTCAAGCCATCGGCCGATACCGCCGAAGTGCTGGCGACTTGCCGGGAAGTCGCCGCGGCCCCGGCGGCGTCGCTGGGCTCCTATGTCATCTCCATGGCCGGCGCCGCTTCCGATGTGCTCGCCGTGCAACTGCTGCTCAAGGAAGCCGGTGTGCTGCGGCCGATGCGCGTGGTGCCGCTGTTCGAAACCCTGGCCGACCTGGACAACGCCGGCCCGGTGATCGAGCAACTGCTGCTTCTGCCGGGCTATCGCTCGCGCTTGCAGGGGCCGCAGGAAGTGATGATCGGTTATTCCGACTCGGCCAAGGATGCCGGCACCACCGCGGCCGCCTGGGCGCAGTACCGGGCCCAGGAAAAACTGGTGGATATCTGCCGCGAGCAGCAGGTCGAGTTGCTGCTGTTTCACGGTCGCGGTGGCACCGTGGGACGTGGCGGCGGCCCGGCCCACGCGGCGATCCTGTCGCAACCGCCGGGATCGGTGGCGGGGCGCTTCCGCACCACCGAGCAAGGGGAAATGATTCGTTTCAAATTCGGCCTGCCGGACATCGCCGAGCAGAACCTCAATCTCTACCTGGCGGCGGTGCTGGAAGCGACCTTGCTGCCGCCGCCCCTGCCGCAGCCGGCGTGGCGCGACCTGATGGACGAGCTGGCCGCCGATGGGGTGAAGGCCTATCGCGCGGTGGTGCGGGAGAACCCGCAGTTCGTCGAGTATTTCCGCCAGTCCACGCCGGAGCAGGAGCTGGGGCGCCTGCCGCTGGGCAGCCGGCCGGCCAAGCGCCGTGCTGGCGGCATCGAAAGCCTGCGGGCCATCCCGTGGATTTTCGGCTGGACCCAGACACGCCTGATGCTGCCGGCCTGGCTGGGCTGGGAAACCGCCTTGAGCAAGGCCCTGGAGCGCGGGGAAGGCGAGTTGCTGGGGCAGATGCGCGAACAGTGGCCGTTTTTCCGCACGCGCATCGACATGCTGGAGATGGTGCTGGCCAAGGCCGACGCGGATATCGCCCGTTCCTACGACGAGCGATTGGTCGAACCGGCACTGCTGCCATTGGGTGCGCATTTACGCGACTTATTGTCGCAGGCGTGTTCAGTGGTCTTGGGGCTGACCGGTCAGTCGCAGTTACTGGCACATAGCCCTGACACCCTGGAGTTCATTCGCCTGCGCAATACCTACCTGGACCCGCTGCATCTATTGCAGGCCGAACTGCTGGCCCGCTCGCGACGCCAGGATGGCGCCCAGGACAGCCCGGTGGAACAGGCGCTGCTGGTGTCTGTGGCGGGGATTGCCGCCGGTTTGCGTAATACCGGCTAAGGTAATTGCCGGGGTTTTCAGTGGCTTGGCGCGGTACTTCGAGCGCTGGCCCGAAAGGGCTGGCGACCGTTGCCAGGCGACACTTTGTTATGGGGTTGCGACCAGCAATACCCTGTCGCCAGGGCATAAAGGCAGCGGGTTGCTCCGACTTTCGGCTGCTTGTGTGCGCTGTGTCGGCTGTGTATCTTGATCAGCCTTTGGCCGTTTGGGCGGCCACTATCCCATTTCCGAGATTGGCCCCACGAGGCGAATCCGAGCGTTTCTAAATAAAAAATTGAGGAGCACATCGATGCGCGTAATTCTGCTGGGAGCTCCCGGGGCCGGTAAAGGTACTCAGGCAAAGTTCATCACCGAAAAATTCGGCATTCCGCAAATCTCCACCGGCGACATGCTGCGCGCAGCGGTCAAGGCTGGCACCGAGCTGGGCCTGAAAGCCAAGAGCGTGATGGACGCCGGTGGTCTGGTTTCCGATGACCTGATCATCAACCTGGTCAAGGAACGCATCAGCCAGGCGGATTGCGCCAAGGGTTTCCTGTTCGACGGCTTCCCGCGCACCATTCCTCAGGCCGAAGCGCTGGTCAAAGCTGGCGTCGAGCTGGACAACGTGGTCGAAATCGCTGTCGATGACGAAGAGATCGTCCAGCGTATCGCCGGTCGCCGTGTGCACGAGGCCTCGGGCCGCGTTTACCACACCGTCTACAATCCGCCGAAAATCGCCGGTAAAGACGACATCACCGGTGAAGACCTGGTCCAGCGTAAAGACGACACCGAAGAAACCGTGCGTCATCGCCTGTCGGTCTACCACTCCCAGACCAAGCCGCTGGTGGAGTTCTACCAGGGCCTGGCCGCCAATCAGGGCAAGCCGAAGTACAGCCACATCGCGGGCGTCGGCTCGGTCGAGTCGATCACCGGCAAGGTGCTTGAAGCGCTGAACTGATCAGTCGGATTTGCTTCATCTTCAACGGCCCGCTTGCGGGCCGTTGCTGTTTATAATGCGTCACTTTTTTCAACTCCCTCTGCCTTATGGAAACATCGATGAGCACCTTGCTGGCCCTGGACACCGCGACTGAAGCCTGCTCGGTTGCCTTGCTGCATGACGGCAAGGTGACGAGCCACTACGAGGTGATCCCGCGCCTGCATGCACAGAAGCTGCTGCCGATGATCCAGAAACTGCTGGCCGATGCCGGCACCAGCCTGCAGGCCGTCGATGCCATTGCCTTCGGCCGCGGGCCGGGGGCCTTTACCGGTGTGCGGATCGCCATCGGCGTGGTGCAGGGCCTGGCCTTCGCCCTGGAACGCCCGGTGCTGCCGGTGTCGAACCTGGCGGTGCTGGCGCAGCGGGCGTTGCGCGAACACGGCGCGACCCAGGTGGCCGCCGCCATCGATGCGCGGATGGATGAGGTCTACTGGGGCTGCTACCGCGAAGTGGCCGGCGAGATGCGCCTGGCAGGGGCCGAAGCAGTGCTGCCGCCAGAAGCCGCCGCGTTGCCGGCGGACGCCAGCGGCGACTGGTTCGGCGCGGGCACCGGCTGGGGCTACGCCGAGCGTATCGGCGTTGAGCTCAGCGGCCAGGACGCGGGCATGCTGCCTCACGCCGAAGATTTGCTGACCCTGGCGCGTTTTGCCTGGGAGCGCGGCGAGGCGATCCCGGCGGACGAGGCGCAACCGGTGTACCTGCGGGACAAGGTGGCGACGCCGAAGGCGCGCTGACCGCGCTACAGGGCCATCTGCCAGCACGAATCCGTGCGATGAGCGTGCCAATCGTCAGGTTTTCGTGGCCGTTTCCGGCGGCTTTTAAACCTTTTGCATTTTCTGTGTTCTAGTTATCACTCGGGCATTTGCGTAGTCGGCTAGGTGCCGCTAAATTGCCATCATTGATATCGAGCATGTGATTATGCGCATAGACGGCATTTCCTCTCAGTCCTACCCCATCAAGCGCAAGCCTCGCAAAGGCGGCGTGCTGCTGGACGACTCGCTGGAGGACGCAGATGCCGTCGAAGTCCAACCCGAGACTCCTGCCCAGGCGCGTTCCCAGTCCGCCGGGAGCACCAGCAATCTTCCCGCCCGTCCGCAGGACATGATCTTCCATCGCGCCATGAAAAGAAGCGTGGCCAATGCCCTGGCCAGCTACCTGACCACCGCCGGTTTCGTCGATTGGGATATGGAAGTGGTGGGTCTCGACCTGCATATCTGATGTTGCTGCCTTATTACCTCGGTTGCCCTTCCTGGAGCGAAAACGCCTGGCGTGAGTACCTGTATCCGGAAAGCGCGCGCCCGACGGATTTTCTCGGCCTGTATTGCCAGGTCTTCAATGCCGTGGAAGGCAACACCACTTTCTACGCGCGCCCCGCCGAGGTCACGGTGCAGCGCTGGGCGCAAACCATGCCCGAGCATTTTCGCTTCACCGCCAAGTTTCCCGGCGATATCAGCCATGGTGGCGATCTGCGCGAGCAGCTGGGCGCGGCCGAGAGCTTCCTGCAGTTGCTCAGCCCGTTGGGCGAGCGTGTTTCGCCGCTGTGGCTGCAACTGCCCGCGAGCTTCACGCCACAACGCCTGGCCGAGTTGGCGGGCTTTATCGACGGCCTGGAGCGGCCGTTGGCGGTGGAAGTCCGGCACCGGGACTTCTTCGCCAAGGGCGATGCCGAGCGCATGCTCAATCGCCTGCTGCTGGATCGCGGCGTGGAGCGCATCTGCCTCGATCCGCGCGCCTTGTTCAGTTGCACTTCCAGCGAGCCGTCGGTGCTCCATGCGCAATCGAAGAAACCCAAGGTGCCGCCGCGCCCGGCCGCCTTCACCCAGTTTCCCCAGGTGCGCTTTATCGGCCATCCGGAGCTCGAGGCCAATGATCCGTTTTTGGTGCCCTGGATCGACAAGGTCGCCGGTTGGATCGAGGAAGGGCGAACCCCCTACATCTTCCTGCACACCGCCGATAACCGCCTGGCCGCCGAGTTGGCGCGGCGTTTCCACGCACGCCTGATGGAGCGCCTGCCTGGTTTGCCGGCCTTGCCTGAGCTATACAGAGAGCCCGCCGCGGAGCAACTCGGCTTGCTCTGAGGCGGAATCATTTCCCTGCCCAGGAGTCCGCCAATGGATGCGCAAACCCTCCGTGCCCAAACCTTCAAGGCCCTGCATGAGCGTGATCGGGCGTTCGTGATTCCCAACCCCTGGGACGCGGGCTCCGCCAAGATGCTGGCCAGCCTCGGCTTCGAGGCTCTGGCGACCACCAGCGCCGGTTTCGCGTTCTCCCTGGGCCGCCCCGACGCTGAAGGCGCCTTGTCCCTGGAGGACACCCTGGGCAACGTTCGCGCCATAGTCGGGGCCAGTAGCCTGCCGGTGGCGGTGGACCTGGAAAACGGTTTTTCCGACAGCCCCGAAGGCTGTGCACGGACCCTGCGCCAAGCGGCCGCCAGCGGGGCGGTGGGCGGCTCCATCGAAGACGCCACGGGGCGGGCCGATGACCCGATCTATGACTTCAAGCTGGCGGTCGAGCGTATCGAGGTCTCGGTCGCCGCGGTGCGGCAATTGCCTTTTCCCTTTGTGCTCACGGCGCGGGCGGAGAACCTGCTGCATGGCCGGCAGGATCTGCCGGACACCATTCGCCGCCTGCAAGCCTACGCCGAGGCCGGCGCCGATGTGCTGTATGCACCTGGGCTGAGCTCGGCGGAGGAAATCATTGCGGTGGTCCGGGCGGTGGCGCCGAAGCCGGTCAACGTGCTGATGTCGGGCGGCCTGAAATTGACCCTGGCGCAGTTGAGCGAGCTGGGGGTGAAGCGGATCAGCGTCGGTTCGGCCCTGGCGCGGGCCGCCTATGGCGCCTTCTACCGGGCGGCGCAGGAAATTCGCGACCATGGCAGCTTCGACTTCGCCGACCGGGCCATACCGTTCGGGCAGATCAACCAGTTGTTCAAGGGCTGAGCGGCCAGGTTGTCGCTGGGCGCCATTGAGGTAGTGGCAGCTTGAGGTTTAGGCAGCGATCCGCAGGTTCTGCAGGATCAGCGGACGCGCCCAGCCGGTATCGTAATCGAACTGTTTCTGTTGCTCGACGAGCTCTTCCGGCGGGAAGGGCGGAAAGGGTTTGTCCAGCAGGTCCATTTCGAATTCGGCAATCGGCAGGTGCAACGGCCGTGGTTGCGGCGCCGGACTCGGCTCAGGCACAGGCTGGCCGGCATTGAGGACGATGGGGCGCACCC
>NZ_JACNAC010000017.1:0-99889 GCF_017349775.1 Pseudomonas sp. GW460-12-10-14-TSB1 | reverse complement strand
TGGATCGGGTCGAGAATGTGCACCTCTTTGCCTTCAGCGGCGATCAGCGCGTTCTGCTGGAAGCGGGTGAACACCCGGGACACGGTTTCCACCGCCAGGCCCAGGTAGTTGCCGATCTCGTTGCGCGACATGCTCAAGCGGAACTGGTTGGCCGAGAAGCCGCGGGCGCGGAAGCGTGCCGACAGGTTGACCAGGAAGGTGGCGATGCGCTCGTCGGCGGTCTTTTTCGACAGCAGCAGCATCATCTGCTGGTCGTCGCGGATCTCGCGGCTCATCACCCGCATCAGCTGGCGGCGCAGTTGGGGCAACTGCAGGGCCAGTTCGTCGAGGCGTTCGAAGGGGATTTCACAGACCGACGTGGTTTCCAGGGCCTGGGCGGAGACCGGGTGGATCTCGGTGTCCATGCCGGACAGGCCGACCAGTTCGCTGGGCAAGTGGAAGCCGGTGATCTGTTCTTCGCCGCTGTCGCTGAGGCTGAAGGTCTTCAGCGCACCGGAGCGCACAGCATAGACGGAGTCGAATGCGTCGCCCTGGCGAAACAGGAACTCGCCTTTTTTCAAGGGGCGGCCGCGTTTAACGATTTCGTCCAGCGCATCCATGTCTTCCAGATTCAGAGAAAGTGGCAGGCAGAGGGGGGCCAGGCTGCAATCCTTGCAATGGGCCTGGTTGTGAGCGCGCAGTTTTACTGGCTCGGACATTCAATAGAATCCTTGTGGGAAAACACACATAAGCCGTAAGGGTAACTCACGGGAGGAGGTTCCGGCCAGTCCGTGGCGTATTGGCGCTTAGTCGTAAAGCTGTCCGTTCGTAGCCTCCAGGCCACTCCGGGAAAGTGCGCTCGTGCAGTCCATTCAGGGTATTTCCAGCGCTGACCGTCACTTGCAGTCGCCGATTGTCTTGGCGTCAAGTATCAGGCTTGCTTGCGCCCTGTCTCTCCAGACAGTTTTTGCCCACCATCTGCGACAAGTTGCCGCGCCGAACGGTCAGGTCGCGGCTAGATGACCCGGGAAAAACGCTGTCGATTCTGTTGCTCCAGATACGTGTCGAACACCATGCACACCGAGCGCACCAGCAGGCGCCCGGCCGGCAGCACTTCAATGCCTTCGTTGCTCAGCTTGATCAGGCCGTCTTCGGCCATGGCTTGCAGTTGCGGCCACAACTCGCCGAAGTAGCCTCGAAAGTCGATGTTGAACTGCTGCTCGATGGTCTCGAAGTCGAGACTGAAGTTGCAGATCAACTGCTGGATCACTGCGCGTCTGACGCGGTCGTCCTGATTGCACACCAGGCCGCGGCTGGTGGCCAGTTGCGCGCCGCCCAGCAGGTTCTGGTACTGGTTCAGGTCGCTGCTGTTCTGGCAGTACAGGTCGCCGATCTGGCTGATGGCCGAGACGCCCAGGCCGATCAGGTCGCAGTGCCCATGGGTGGTGTAGCCCTGGAAGTTGCGTTGCAGGGTCGACTCTTCCTGGGCGATTGCCAGCTCGTCGTCGGGCAGGGCGAAATGGTCCATGCCGATGTAGCGATAACCCGCGGCCGTCAGTTGTTCGATGGTGCGCTGCAGCATCTGCAGCTTTTCCGCCGGGGCCGGCAACTCGTGGCTGTTGATCCGCCGTTGCGGCATGAAGCGTTCCGGCAAGTGGGCGTAGTTGAACACCGAGAGCCGGTCCGGTTGCAGGTTGATCACTTCCTCGACGGTGCGGGCGAAGTTGTCCGGTGTCTGTTTCGGCAGGCCGTAGATCAGGTCGATGTTGATCGAACGAAATTGCAGGGTGCGCGCCGCTTCGATCACCGCCCGGGTTTCTTCCAGGCTCTGCAGGCGATTGACCGCGCGCTGTACCGCCGGGTCGAGGTCCTGCAGGCCGATGCTGACCCGGTTGAAGCCCAACTCGCGCAGCAGGCCCATGGTCGACCAGTCGGCTTCGCGGGGGTCGATCTCGATGCCGTAGTCGCCCGAATCGTCGTCCAGCAGGTTGAAATGCTGGCGCAGATGGCCCATCAACTGCCGCAGCTCGTCATGGCTGAGAAAGGTCGGGGTGCCGCCGCCGAAATGCAGTTGCTCGACCTTCTGCCCGGGGTCGAGGTGGCAGGCGATCAGCTGGATTTCCTGTTCCAGGCGCTGCAGGTAGGGCAGGGCGCGCCCGCGGTCCTTGGTGATGACTTTGTTGCAGGCGCAGTAGTAGCAGATGTTCGCGCAGAACGGCACGTGCACGTACAGCGACAGCGGGCGCAGCGCCTTGCGGCTTTCGCGCAGGGCGTGGAGCAGGTCGAAGGTGCCCACCTGGCTGTGGAATTGCACAGCGGTGGGGTAGGAGGTGTAGCGCGGTCCCGCCAGGTCGTAACGGCGGATCAGATCGGTGTCCCAACGAATGGCGTCGAGCATGCGGGAATTCCCCCGGTAGGCAGGCAGTGTTCGCGAGTCTAGGGGGTTAGCACCCGGGCTATCTTGATTTGCATCAAGGGTGGCGGGTGGGTGGTGCCCGCCAGGCGGGCCTTTTGTCGTCTCTGCCGAGGGCCGAATACGTCGGGAAGAGTTGCCTCAGTGCCCCATCAACCAATGCTGATGTGGACCGGGCAAGGTCCAGATGCCAAACAGGATCACCAGCAGGCCACCGGTCATGCGCACGCTGCGCCGGCGCAGCAGTGCGGTGACCCGTTCCGCAGCCAGGCCGGTCGCCAGCAGCACCGGCCAGGTCCCCAGGCCGAAGGCCAGCATCAGCAGGGCACTGTCGAGGGCATTGCCCTGGCTGGCGGACCACAACAGGGTGCTGTAGACCAGGCCGCACGGCAGCCAGCCCCAGAGCGCGCCCAGCAGCAAGGCGCGCGGCAGGCTCGACACTGGCAGCAGGCGGTTGGCCAGGGGCTGTATATGGCGCCACAGGCCGCGTCCGAGGCTTTCGATACGGGTCAGGCCGCTCCACCAGCCGGCCAGGTACAGGCCCATGGCAATCAGCAGCAGGCCGGCCAGCACGCGCATGGCCATGGCCGCCGGGCTGCTGGCCACCGCCCAGCCGGCCAGGCCGATCAGCAGGCCCGCGGTGGCGTAACTGAGGATGCGCCCCAGGTTGTAGGCCAGCAGCAGGCGAAAACGCCGGCTGCGTTGCTCCTGGGGAATGGCCAGGGTCAAGGCGCCCATCAGGCCGCCGCACATGCCCAGGCAGTGACCGCCGCCGAGCAGGCCGAGGATCACCGCGGAAACCAGCAGTGGCGCCAGCTCAAGCATGAGGCGGCGCCTGGTCTTTGTGCGGCGGCTGCTCGGTCGTCGGCTGGCCCTGGGCCTCGTCGACCGCGGCGGTGTGCTTGGGGTCCTGGTCGTCGAACAGAATGCTATGGGCGGGGCCGTCGAGGTCGTCGTACTGACCACTGTCGACCGCCCAGAAGAAAATGTAGATGGCGATGGCGACGATCAGCAGTGCCGCCGGGATCATCACGTAGAGAGCTGGCATGGGTAGGCTCCATGCCCGCGCGGCTCAGGCCGGCAGCGGGCGGGTGTGGGGCGTGGCCTCGGCCTGGGGCTGACGCGGCAGGCGAGTCAGGCGCAGGGCATTGAGCACCACGGTCAACGAACTGATGGACATGCCGATGGCGGCCCAAACCGGAGTGATCCAGCCGAGGGCGGCGAACGGCAGCATGAGGCCATTGTACAGCCCGGCCCACAGCAGGTTCTCGACGATTATCCGGCGTGTGCGGCGGGCCAGGCCGAAGGCCTGCACCAGCGCATCCAGGTGGTTGGACAGCAGCACCGCATCGGCGCTGGTCTTGGCCAGGTCGGTGGCCGAGCCCATGGCCACGCTGATGTCGGCGGCGGCCAGCACCGGCACATCGTTGACCCCGTCGCCGAGCATCAGCACTTTGCGGCCCTGGCGATGCAGTTGTTGCAGCACTTGCAGCTTGTCGTCCGGACGCAGGCCGCCGCGGGCTTCGTCGATGCCCAGTTCGGCGGCGACACTGGCGACCATCGGCGAGCTGTCGCCTGAGAGCAGCAGGGTGTTCCAGCCCCGCGCCTTGCAGGCGGCCAGCAGCGCCGGTGCATCACTGCGCAGGCGATCGTCGAGGACAAACCAGGCCAGCGGCCCTTGGGTATCGCCCAGCAGCAGCCATTGGCCGGCTTCGTCCGGCATCGCCGGGACCGCGCAGGCGCTGAGCTCGCAGACGAAGGCAGGCTGGCCGATACGCAGACGTTGCTCGCCCACCAGGCCTTCCAGGCCCAGCCCGGGCATGCTCAGGACTTCTTCCGCGGCCAGCGGCGCGCGACCGAAGGCCCGGGCAATTGGGTGTTCGGAGCGGTTTTCCAGGGCGGCAGCCAGGCCCAGGCACTGCTGGCTGTCGAGGTCGCCCAGGGGGAGAATCGAGCGCAGGGCCAGGCGCCCTTCGGTGAGGGTGCCGGTCTTGTCGAAAATCACCGTGTCGATCTGGTTCAGGCCTTCGAGCACATGGCCTCGGGTCAGCAGCAGGCCGAGTTTGTGCAGGGTGCCGGTGGCGGCCGTCAGCGCGGTCGGGGTGGCCAGGGACAGGGCGCAGGGGCAGGTGGCGACCAGCATGGCCAGGACGATCCAGAACGCCCGGGAGGCGTCCAGTTGCCACCAGAGCAGGCCGATAGCGGCCGCGGCGATCAGGGAGAACAGCAGGAACCATTGGGCGGCGCGGTCGGCGATCTCCGCCAGGCGCGGTTTTTCCGCCTGGGCCCGGTCCAGCAGGCGGACGATGGCCGACAGGCGCGTGTCCTGCCCCAGGGCCAGGACTTCCACGGTCAGCGCGCCCTCGACGTTGAGGGTGCCGGCGGTGACCGCGTCGCCGATGCTCCGCGGTTGCGGCAGGTATTCGCCGGTGAGCAGGGATTCGTCGATGCTCGACTGGCCATCGAGGATCTTACCGTCGGCCGGCAGGATGGCGCCGGGATGCACCAGCACCTTGTCGCCCAGGCGCAGTTCGCTGAGCAGGATGCGCTCGCTCTGGCCGTCGGCGCCCAGGCGCAGGCACGAGGCCGGCAGCAGGTTCACCAGTTGCGCGGTGGCGGCGGCGGTGCGTTCGCGGGCGCGACGCTCCAGGTAGCGCCCGGCCAGCAGGAACAGGGCGAACATGCCCACGGCATCGAAGTACAGCTCGCCGACCCCGGTGATCGAGGTCCAGATCCCGGCGATATAGGCGGCGCCAATCGCCAGGGACACGGAAACGTCCATGGTCAGGTGGCGGGTGCGCAGGTCGCGCAGGGCGCCCTTGAAAAACGGTGCGCAGCTGTAGAACACGATCGGCGTGGTGAGAAACAACGCGACCCAGCGCAGGATGGTGTGCAGCTCGGGGCTGAGGTCGATATTGAATTCCGGCCAGGTGGCCATGGTCGCCATCATCGCCTGGAACCACAGCAGCCCGGCTACGCCCAATTGGCGCAGGGCCAGGCGGTTTTCGCTGGCCAGCTGCTCGGAGGCGCGGTCGGCCTGATAGGGATGCGCGGCGTAGCCGATCAGGCGCAGTTCGCTGAGCACCTGGCTCAGCGGTAACTGGCTGTCGGCCCAGCGCACATGCAGGCGATGGTTGGACAGGTTCAGCCGCGCCTCGGCCACCGCCGGCAGGCTGCGCAGGTGTTTCTCGATCAGCCAACCACAGGCGGCGCAACTGATGCCCTCCATCAGCAGGGTGGTTTCGGCCAGCTCGCCCTCATGCCGGACGAAGGGTTGCTGCACGTCCGCCCGGTCGTACAGTGCCAGTTCGTCCACCAGTTGCACCGGCAGGGCTTGCGGGTTGGCCGAGGCTTCGCTGCGATGGCTGTAGTAACTTTCCAGGCCGCCGGCGACTATGGCTTCGGCCACCGCCTGGCAACCCGGGCAGCAGAACTCGCGGGTGGCGCCGAGCACGACGGCGGTGAAGCGGCTGCCGGTGGGAACCGGCAGGGCACAGTGGTAGCAGGGCAGTGGCGTGGTCATCGCGGGTCTTTGTTCTGTGGGCGGACCTCATCGCCAGCAGGCGGCCTGCCGGCGATGTTCGGAGGGCGCTTACTTGTCCAGGTGTTCCGCGCCTTGCAGCGGTTCGTCACCCAGCAGCAGGTCCTTGTCGTGGCTGACCTGTTCTTCTTCGAACATGCGCCAGGTCTTGTCGCCTTCGACCCCCAGCAGCTCGACAAAACGGCGACCATCAACCTTGTCGCTCAACTGGCCAATGTAGCGGCCTTGTTCGGTCTCGCTACGGGCGAGGGTGATCTTGCGGTCCTTTTCCGGCTGGGTCGGCGAGATCAGGTTCAGCTCCAGGGTGGCGGGCGCGCTGTTGCCGCTCAGGCGCAGGTCGACTTCGCCGGTGAGGTCGTCCAGGTGCACGCTGGCGCGCATTTGCAGGGTCTGGGCCAGCAGTTCGCGGTCCAGGGAGCGGTTGATGCCTTTGCCGGCCTCGTAGTAGTTGTCGTTGACCAGGTTGTCCGGGTTGTTCACCGCGATGGTCACCATGGACAGGGTCAAGGTCACCGAGCAGGCCAGGATACCGATGATGATCCAGGGCCAGAGGTGCTTGTACCAGGGGCTTGTGGCGGTCGCTGCGGGCATGATGACTTCTCTTAACGAATTTGTGGGCCGATGAACCGGCTCTTGGCTTCAATGTGGACGCTTTCGTCGTCGGCGTCCTTGAGGATGAATTTCACCTCGTTGGTGCTCGACGGCAGTTGCTCCGGCGAGCTCGACAGCTCGACCGGCATGCTGACGATATCGCCGGCCGCCACCTTGATCTCGCGTTTGCCTTGCAGCTTGAGGTCCGGCAGGCCGGCGGCGTCCAGCACATAGGTATGGTCGCGCTGGTCCTTGTTCATGATCTTCAGGCTGTAGACGTTCTCGATCCGGCCTTCGGCGTTCTCGCGATAGAGCACGCGGTCCTTGCTGACATCGAAGCCCACCAGCGAGCGCATGAAGAAGGCGGTGATCAGCAGACTGATCATTGCCAGCAGCACCAGCGCATAGCCGATCAGGCGTGGACGCAGTTTATGGGTTTTCTGCCCGGACAGGTTGTGTTCGGTGGTGTAGCTGATCAGGCCGCGCGGGTAGTCCATCTTGTCCATGATGTTGTCGCAGGCGTCGATACAGGCGGCGCAGCCGATGCATTCGATCTGCAGGCCGTCACGGATGTCGATGCCGGTCGGGCAGACCTGCACGCACATGGTGCAGTCGATGCAGTCGCCCAAGCCCATGGCCTTGTAGTCGACGCCTTTCTTGCGTGGGCCGCGACCTTCGCCGCGGCGCGGGTCGTAGGACACGATCAGGGTGTCCTTGTCGAACATCACGCTCTGGAAGCGGGCGTAGGGGCACATGTAGATGCACACCTGTTCGCGCAGCCAGCCGGCGTTGCCATAGGTGGCGAGGGTGAAGAAGCCGACCCAGAAGTACGACCAGCCATCGGCCTGGCCGGTGAAGAAGTCGATGGCCAGTTCGCGGATCGGCGAGAAGTAGCCGACGAAGGTCATGCCGGTGACAAAGCCGATCAGCAGCCAGAGGCTGTGTTTGCTGAACTTGCGCAGGAACTTGTTGGCGCTCATAGACGCCTTGTCGAGCTTGATGCGCTGGTTGCGGTCGCCTTCGGTGACCTTCTCGCACCACATGAAAATCCAGGTCCAGACGCTTTGCGGGCAGGTATAGCCGCACCAGACGCGCCCGGCGTACACGGTGATGAAGAACAGGCCGAAGGCGGCGATGATCAAAAGCCCCGACAGCAGGATGAAATCCTGGGGCCAGAAGGTGGCGCCGAAGATGAAGAACTTGCGTTCCGGCAGGTTCCACCAGACGGCCTGGTGGCCGCCCCAGTTGAGCCACACCGTACCGAAATACAGCAGGAACAGGGCCGCGCCGCCAACCATCCGCAAGTTGCGGAAGAGGCCGGTGAAAGCGCGTGTGTAGATTTTTTCCCGAGAGGCGTAGAGGTCTACGCTGTTGTTCGAATTCTTGGCAGGAGGGGTAACGTCATGTACCGGAATCTGGTTGCTCATCATTGCATCCCACGGCAGTGGAGAAATGCCCCGGTCAGTACGTGCCGACCGCGATCAAATAGGGGTGTTGCAGTGGCGCAATGATACGCCTGTCGCTCTAGCTCAAGGGTGCGACCTTTGGTCGCGTTGGGGGAAATCAATTGATGGTGTAATGACTTGAATCAATTGACTTGTGAATTATGGACGCTTTTCGCCGCGACCGCGTTCAATCGTTCCACGGGTTGAGCAGTCGCACACCGCTGGACTGGAAGTCGGCGATGTTGCGGGTAACGACTGTCAGTCCATGTTCCAGGGCGGTCGCCGCAATCAGGGCATCGCATTCATTGCTGCGATCCGGAACATGCAACCGGGCGCAGCGCAACGCGATGGCGTGGTCAATGGCCAGGATTCGTCCGTCGAAAGCGGGCATCACGCGCAGTTCCAGCCAGGCGCGCAGCAGCGCCCCTTGGGTGCGATCACGGCGTTCCAGGCGCAGGATGCCGGTTTCCAGTTCCAATAATGTAATGACTGACAAAAACAGGCTGGTTGGTGCCACGGTCTGAGCCCAGGCCACTACGTTGCGATCGGCGTTGGGCTTGCGTAATTCGGATACAACGTTGGTATCGAGCAAAAACATCAGGACAGATCGATCTCGCGAGGAATGATGGTGGCGCGCTCTGTTTCGAAATCGATTTCAGGCGCTTCAGGCATGGCCAGCATGTCGACGATGCTGGTGTTCAGGCCGCTCAGTTTTTCGTAGTCCTCAATGCTTAGCAGCACATGGGCGGGCCTGCCACGGTCGGTGATGATGACCGGGCCGTTTCTTGAGGCTTTTTTGGCACCACTTGTGTCCTGATTGAATTCGCGACTGGAGATGGTGATGGTGGCCATAGTCATGCCCTCGACAAAAGTTTCATGTAGCAACGTTACTACTCTTGGCGTGGAGGAGGCAATCTCAAGCGGGGGGCGAAGCGACGGACGCAAGGGGAGAGGAAAATAAAAAGGCCCCGCCAATGGAAATTGGCGGGGCCTTTTTTTGTTACCCGAAGGTGTCTGCCTTACTCGGCGTCCGCCGGCTTGTCACTGTGGGACAGGCTGTAGACGTAAGCGGCCAGCAGGTGAACCTTGTCGTTACCTTGCAGCTGTTCCTGGGCAGGCATCTGGCCCTGACGGCCGTAACGGATGGTCTGCTGCAGTTGGGCGAAGCTCGAGCCGTAGATGAACGCACCCGGGTGGGTCAGGTCAGGCGCGCCCATGGCTGGGGTGCCTTTACCGGCCGGACCGTGGCACGCCACGCAGTTGGCGGCGAAGATCTTCTGGCCGTTGGCCGGATCGGCCTTGGCGCTTTCCGGCAGCTTGCGGCCATCGAGGTTGGTCAGCACATAGGCCGCCACATCGCTGACGCCTTGCTCGCCGATGACTTCGGCCCAGGCCGGCATCACCGCGTGACGACCGCCCATGATGGTGGTCTTGATGGTTTCCGGCTCGCCGCCCCAGCGCCAGTCGGCGTCGGTCAGGTTCGGGAAGCCATAAGCGCCCTTGGCGTCGGAACCGTGGCAGACCGAGCAGTTGGAGGCGAACAGGCGGCCACCCATCTTCAGGGCTTGCGGGTCCTTGGCGACTTCCTCGATCGGCATGGAGGCGAACTTGGCGAAGATCGGACCGAACTTGGCGTCCGACTTGGCCATTTCCTTTTCCCACTCGTGCACGCCGGTCCAGCCGGTCTGGCCGTTGGCGAAGGGGGTCTGCTTTTCGGTATCCAGGTAGTTGTAGCCTGGCAGGATGCCTTTCCAGTTACCCAGGCCCGGGTACAGCACCAGGTAACCCAGGGCGAAGACGATGGTGCCGACGAACAACATGAACCACCATTTCGGCAGCGGGTTGTCGTACTCCTCGATCCCGTCGAAGGAGTGGCCGACCGTCTCGTCGGTCTGCTCGGCGCGCTGGCCCTTGCGGGTCGACAGCAGCAGCCAGGTCAGGGCGAAAATGGTACCCAGACTGAGGACTGTGACGTACAGACTCCAGAACGTAGTCATTCTTTGTTACTCCTAGAAGCTTGCTCGACGTGCTTGATGGCTTCGGGATCATCCGCGAACGGCAGCAAGGTCGCGTCTTCGAACTCGGACTTGCGCTTGGGGCTGAACACCCACAGCGCCAGGCCGATGAAGGCCACCATCACCACTACGGTGCCCAGGCCACGAATCATCCCGATATCCATCTAAATCACCGTTTGCTTTTGATGATGGTGCCCAGGCCTTGCAGATAGGCCACCAGCGCGTCCATTTCGGTTTTGCCCTTCACGGCATCCTTGGCACCGGCGATGTCTTCGTCGGTGTAAGGGACGCCGAGCGTGCGCAAGACTTCCATTTTTTTCGCGGTGTCTTTGCCGTCGAGCTTGTTTTCTACGAGGAACGGGTAAGCCGGCATTTTCGACTCAGGTACAACGTTGCGCGGGTTGTACAGGTGCGCACGCTGCCAGTCATCGGAGTAACGACCGCCAACGCGGGCCAGGTCCGGACCGGTACGCTTGGAACCCCACAGGAACGGGTGGTCCCAGACGCTTTCACCGGCGACCGAGTAGTGGCCGTAGCGTTCGGTTTCGGCACGGAACGGACGAATCATCTGCGAGTGGCAGCCGACACAGCCGTTGGCGATATAGACGTCGCGGCCTTCCAGTTCCAGGGCGGTGCGCGGCTTCATGCCTTCCACCGGCTTGTTGGTGACGTCCTGGAAGAACAGCGGGACGATCTGGGTCAGGCCGCCGATGCTGACGGCGATGACCATGAAGAAGGCCAGCAGGCCGATATTCTTCTCTACTGCTTCATGCTTCATCAGTGAGCTCCAACTACAGAGATCTGAGCGGCGGCGTCGGCGTCAGCCGGATTCGAGGCGCGAACGGTACGGAACACGTTGTACGCCATGAACAGCATGCCGGCGGCAAAGAACGCACCGCCCAGGGCACGCACGATGAAACCAGGATGGCTGGCCTGCAGGGCTTCGACGAAGGAGTAGGTGAGGGTGCCGTCATCGTTGATTGCACGCCACATCAGGCCCTGGGTGATGCCGTTGACCCACATCGAGGCGATGTACAGCACGGTACCGATGGTAGCCAGCCAGAAGTGGGTGTTGATCAGGCCGATGCTATGCATCTGCTGACGACCGAAGACTTTCGGGATCATGTGGTACAGGGCGCCGATCGAGATCATCGCTACCCAGCCCAAGGCACCGGCGTGTACGTGGCCGATGGTCCAGTCGGTGTAGTGCGACAGCGAGTTGACGGTCTTGATCGCCATCATCGGACCTTCGAAGGTCGACATGCCGTAGAACGCCAGGGATACCACCAGGAACCGCAGGATCGGGTCGGTGCGCAGCTTATGCCAGGCGCCCGACAGGGTCATCATGCCGTTGATCATGCCGCCCCAGCTTGGCGCCAGCAGGATGATCGACATGGCCATGCCCAGGGACTGCGCCCAGTCCGGCAGCGCGGTGTAGTGCAGGTGGTGCGGACCGGCCCAGATGTACAGGGTGATCAGCGCCCAGAAGTGCACGATGGACAGGCGATAGGAGTAGATCGGACGTTCGGCCTGTTTCGGCACGAAGTAGTACATCATCCCCAGGAAGCCGGTGGTCAGGAAGAAGCCCACGGCGTTGTGGCCGTACCACCACTGGATCATGGCGTCGGTCGCGCCCGAGTAGGCCGAGTAGGACTTGAAGAAGCTGACCGGCAGGGAAGCGTGGTTGACGATGTGCAGCATCGCGGTGACCACGATGAAGGCACCGTAGAACCAGTTACCCACATAGATGTGCTTGGTCTTGCGCTTGACGATGGTGCCGAAGAACACCAGACCGTAGGTGACCCAGACGATGGCCAGCAGGATAGCCAGGGGCCATTCCAGTTCCGCGTATTCCTTGGTGGTGGTGTAACCCAGCGGCAAGGTAACGATCGCGCCGACGATCACGGCTTGCCAACCCCAGAAGGTGAAGGCCGCCAGGCTGTCGGAAATCAGTCGCGTTTGGCAGGTTCGCTGCACGACGTAGTAAGAAGTGGCAAACAACGCACATCCACCGAAGGCGAAAATCACCAGGTTGGTATGCAGCGGGCGCAGGCGTCCAAAGGTCGTCCATGGCAGACCGAAGTTCAACTCCGGCCAGACCAGTTGCGAGGCGATGAAGACACCGAGCCCCATGCCAAGGATCCCCCAGACCACCGTCATGATGGCGAACTGGCGGACTACCTTATAGTTATAAGCAGTCGGACTGATTGCTGTGCTCATTCTAAGGTTCCACGGTTTGGGTGTTTTATTAGGAGTAAAAATCGGCCGCAAGTATGGAGAAAGCAGGGGGTCATTGCAACGCGCCATGACCTGGGTCAATGCTTTCAAAAGCTGATTCTGCGGCCTTTCCATGCGCGGAGTAAGGACAAAATCAGCCTCGGACAAAATGTCGCAGCGGATGAAAAAGGCGAGGGGGTACAGGTCAGTTGTAACCGGGTGTGTGGAAAGCCATTGAACGAGCGACAGACGGTAAGTGGCGCGACAGCCGGTATAAACCAGCCTTTGCGGCCTGTCCTCGAACAACGGCTTCGAATGGAGCGGCTACTTCTGGTCTGTGACCGGCCAGTGCCAGTCCACTGCGAAGGAGCTTAGACCCGAATCCGGAGAGTTGAAAGGCAGGGAGTAGAGAGGGTGCGACACTTGGTCGCGCAGAGACAGGGAACTGCCGCATCGAGCGATGCGGCAGTGGAGGGAGCGGTTATTGCTCGCTTGAGGTTTCAGTCTGCGGCTGGCTCGCCGCGTTGTGGGACAGGCTGTAGACGTAGGCCGCGAGCAACTGGACCTTGTCGTTGCCGAGCAGTTCGTTCTGCGCCGGCATGTGGCCCTGGCGACCGTGGCGAATGGTCTGTTGTAGCTGGGTCAGGCTGGTGCCGTAGATGAAGCCCGCCGGTTGCGTCAGGTTCGGCGCGCCCATGATTTCAGTGCCCTGGCCGTTGGCGCCGTGACAGGCGACGCAGGTGGTGCTGAAGGCTTGTTTGCCAGCGACGAGGTCGGCGCTGCTGTCGGCAGGCAACGGCAGGCCGGCGAGTTCATGACGCACATAGGCCGCGACGTTCTTCACCCCGTCCTCGCCCAGCACTTCGCCCCAGGCCGGCATGGCCGCCATGCGACCGCCCATGATGGTGGCCTTGATGGTGTCGGCGTTGCCGCCCCAGCGCCAGTTGTTGTCGGCGAGGTTAGGGAAGCCGAAGGCGCCCTTGGCGTCCGAGCCGTGGCACACCGAGCAGTTGGAGGCGAACAGGCGTCCGCCCATTTTCAGCGCCTGCGGGTCCTTGGCCACTTCTTCCACGGGCATGGCGGCGAACTTGGCGAAGATCGGACCGAACTTGGCGTCTGCCTTGTTCATTTCCTTTTCCCATTCCTTGGTCTGGGTCCAGCCGTCCTCATAGCCCGGCAGGATACCTTTCCAGTTGCCCAGGCCCGGGTAGAGGATCAGGTAGCCGACGGAAAACACCAGGGTGCCGGCGAACAGCAGGAACCACCATTGCGGCAGGGGGTTGTCGTACTCCTCGATGCCATCGAACGCGTGCCCCATGGTCTGGTCGACGCTGCCCTTGGTCTCGCCCTTGCGCGTGCCGATCAACAGCCAGGTCAGGCCGATCAGGCTGCCTATGGTCAGTACGCAGATGTACGTACTCCAGAAGGTGGTCATGGCCGAATGCTCCTTGTCGCATGCTCTTCGGATTGAGCGTCATCAGATGGATTGCCGGGCACTTCCGGCGAAGGTTCGTCGGCGAAGGGCAGCAGGCGCGCCTGGGCGAACTCCGGGTTGCGCTTGGCGTTGAAGACCCAGATCGACAGGCCGATGAAGGCAATCATCACCACCAGCGTGCCGAGCCCGCGGATCATGCCGGTATCGAGTTCAAGACCCATGGCTCACCTCTTGCTCTTGATCGCAGTGCCAAGCACTTGCAGGTAGGCGACCAGGGCATCCATCTCGGTCTTGCCCTTGAGGGAAGCGACGGCGCCGGCGATATCCTCGTCGTTGTACGGCACGCCGAGGGTGCGCATGGCGCGCAGCTTGGTTTCGGTGTGGCTGCTGTCGACCTGCTGGGTGACCAGCCATGGGTAGGCCGGCATCTTCGACTCGGGCACCACGTTGCGCGGGTTGTACAGGTGCGCGCGGTGCCAGTCGTCGGAGTAGCGGGCGCCGACCCGGGCCAGGTCCGGACCGGTACGCTTGGAGCCCCACAGGAACGGGTGGTCCCAGACGCTTTCACCAGCGACCGAGTAGTGGCCGTAGCGTTCGGTCTCGGCGCGGAACGGACGGATCATCTGCGAGTGGCAGCCGACGCAGCCTTCGCGGATGTAGATGTCGCGGCCTTCCAGCTGCAGGGCGGTGTAGGGCTTCATGCCGTCCACCGGCTTGTTGGTGACGTCCTGGAAGAACAGCGGGACGATCTGGGTCAGACCGCCGATGCTCACGGCAAACACCATCAGCAGCATCAGCAGGCCGACGTTTTTCTCGATGACTTCGTGTTTCATGGCGGACTCCTCAGGCCATCTGCGCAGCGGCGGTGATTTCGGCAGGCTGGGCCGCGCGTACGGTGCGCCAGGTGTTGTAGGCCATCAGCAACATGCCGAAGAGGAAGATCGCGCCACCGACGAAGCGCACGATAAAGCCCGGGTGGCTGGCCACCAGGGTTTCGACGAAGGAGTAGGTCAGCGTCCCGTCCTCGTTGACGGCGCGCCACATCAGGCCTTGGGCGATGCCGTTGACCCACATCGAGGCGATGTAGAGCACGGTGCCGATGGTGGCCAGCCAGAAGTGCGCGTTGATCAGGCCGACGCTGTGCATCTGCTGACGACCGAAGACTTTCGGGATCATGTGGTACAGCGCGCCGATGGAGATCATCGCTACCCAGCCCAGGGCGCCAGCGTGTACGTGGCCGATGGTCCAGTCGGTGTAGTGGGAGAGGGCGTTGACGGTCTTGATCGCCATCATCGGACCTTCGAAGGTCGACATGCCGTAGAACGCCAGGGATACCACCAGGAACCGCAGGATCGGGTCGGTGCGCAGCTTATGCCAGGCCCCCGAGAGGGTCATCATGCCGTTGATCATGCCGCCCCAGCTCGGTGCCAGGAGGATCAGCGACATCACCATGCCCAGGGACTGCGCCCAGTCCGGCAGCGCGGTGTAGTGCAGGTGGTGCGGGCCGGCCCAGATGTACAGGGTGATCAGTGCCCAGAAGTGCACGATGGACAGGCGATAGGAATACACCGGACGCTCGGCCTGCTTGGGCACGAAGTAGTACATCATCCCCAGGAAGCCCGCGGTCAGGAAGAAGCCCACGGCGTTGTGGCCGTACCACCATTGCACCATGGCGTCGGTCGCACCGGCATACACCGAGTAGGACTTGGTCAGGCTGACCGGCAGTTCCAGGTTGTTGACGATGTGCAGGATGGCCACGGTGATGATGAAACCGCCGAAGAACCAGTTGCCGACGTAGATGTGCTTGGTGTTGCGCTTCATCACCGTGCCGAAGAACACGATGGCGTAGGCCACCCAGACGATGGTGATGAGGATGTCGATCGGCCATTCCAGCTCGGCGTATTCCTTGGAACTGGTGTAGCCCAGCGGCAGGCTGATGGCTGCCAAGAGGATGACAAGCTGCCAGCCCCAGAAGCAGAACGCGGCGATTTTCGGCGCGAACAGCTGGGTCTGGCAGGTGCGTTGCACCGAGTAGAAGGAGCTGGCGAACAGTGCGCATCCACCGAAGGCGAAGATCACCGCGTTGGTGTGCAACGGGCGCAGGCGACCGAAACTGGTCCAGGGCAGGTTGAAGTTGAGTTCGGGCCAGACCAACTGGGCAGCGAGAAAAACCCCGAGCCCCATGCCGACGATGCCCCACACCACCGTCATAATGGCGAATTGGCGGACCACCTTGTAGTTGTAGGCGGTACTGATAGAAGTGTTCATGGTTCCCCATCCACGGTTCAGCTGAAGTGAAAGCGACTGCGCACGGCAAGGCGCGCTCACTTCTTCTGGAGTTATAGGCAGACTAAAAGCGAGGTAAGCATGGGCAAACGGCAAGGGGCTGTTATTGACGGGGATCAATGGGCGCAGTGCGTGCGGGAACGTGGCTGGCTCTGGGATGTCGCGCAGGAGCCGCTGGCCGGCGAACCCCTGACCCTGATCCTGGCCCATGGCGCCGGCGCGCCGATGGACAGCGCTTTCATGAGCGACATGGCCGCACGCCTTGCGGCGCATGGGGTCAACGTCCTGCGCTTCGAGTTTCCCTACATGGCCCAGCGTCGCCTCGATGGTGGCAAACGGCCGCCTAACCCGGCGCCGAAGCTGCTGGAGTGCTGGCGCGAGGTATATGCCCAGGTGCGACCTCATGTCGCTGGGCGGCTGGCCATCGGCGGCAAGTCCATGGGCGGGCGCATGGCCAGTTTGCTGGCCGACGAGCTGGGCGCCGATGCGCTGGTGTGCCTGGGTTATCCGTTTTATGCCGCCGGCAAGCCGGAGAAACCGCGGGTCGCCCACCTGGCCGAATTGCGCACCAGGACCCTGATCGTCCAGGGCGAGCGCGACGCCCTGGGTAACCGCGAGGCGGTCGAAGCTTATGCGCTGGCGCCGGCTATCGAGCTGTTCTGGCTGGCGGCCGCCGACCATGACTTGAAACCGCTCAAGGCCTCCGGCTTCAGCCATGAGCAGCATCTGGAGGCGGCCGCGCGGAAGGTTGCTGAGGTTTTGCGTCAACTGAACGGCTGAGCGACTC
The DNA here is from genome assembly GCF_017349775.1 of Pseudomonas sp. GW460-12-10-14-TSB1. Taxonomy (NCBI): domain Bacteria; kingdom Pseudomonadati; phylum Pseudomonadota; class Gammaproteobacteria; order Pseudomonadales; family Pseudomonadaceae; genus Pseudomonas; species Pseudomonas sp. GW460-12-10-14-TSB1. The sequence goes on along the minus strand of NZ_JACNAC010000017.1, from coordinate 83,180 downwards.
TTCTGTAGGAGCAGCCGGTCGACGCTCGATTGCTCGCGATTGTTTTCAAGGCGACAACGGTGGTGACTGTCAGATCGCATCGCGAGCAAGCTTCCCTCCTACAGAAGGCACGCGTAGGGCTTGAAAAACAGGCAATAAAAAACCCGGAAGGCGAACCTTCCGGGTTTTTTGTTTTGCGGCTTAGCGGTTGAAGCGTTCGACCAACGAGTACTGCGTGTTGGCGGTGCGGGTCAGCTCTTCGCTGAGCTGCGCCGAGTTCAGGGCCTGCTCCGAGGTCTGGTCGGCCAGTTGGGCAATGGTGCTGATGTTGCGGCTGATCTCTTCGGCCACAGCGCTCTGCTCCTCAGTGGCGGCGGCGATCTGGGTGGTCATGTCGGTGATGTTGGCCACCGCTTCGCTGATACCCACCAGCGCCTGGTCGGCTTCCAGTACCCGGGCCACGCCTTCCTCGGCCTGACGGTGCCCGGCGTCCATGGTCTGCACCGCCGTGCTGGCGGTTTGCTGGAGCTTGGCGATCAGGGTGTGGATCTGGCCGGTGGATTCGCTGGTGCGTTGCGCCAGTTGGCGCACCTCGTCGGCTACCACCGCGAAGCCGCGGCCCATTTCCCCGGCGCGAGCCGCTTCGATGGCCGCGTTCAACGCCAGCAGGTTGGTCTGGTCGGCGATGCCCTTGATTACATCGACCACGCCGCCGATTTCGTCGCTGTCCTTGGCCAGCTGGGTCACGGTCAAGCCGGTTTCGCCCACCACCACCGACAGGCGCTGGATCGCTTCGCGGGTCTCCCCGGCGATGTCGCGACCGCGGCCGGTGAGGCGGTTGGCTTCCTGGGTCGCATCGGCGGTGCGCTGCACGTGGCTGGCTACTTCCTGGGTGGTGGCGGCCATCTGGTTGACCGCGGTGGCCACCTGTTCGGTCTCCACGCGCTGGCGTTCCAGGCCGCTGGAGCTGTTGTGCGCCAGGGTATCGGACTGCCGTGCCTGCTCGTTGAGGTGCTCGGCGGTGTCCTGCAGGCGGGTCAGGCAGGTTTTCAGGCGGGCTTCCTGGCTGAGGATCGACATCTCTAGGCGCGCCTGGGCGCCACGGCTGTCGGTGTACATCTGGGCGATCAGCGGGTCGGAGGTGGTCTGCTCGGCCAGGCGCAGCAAGCGCTTGAGGCCACGCTGTTGCCAGCTCAGCCCGAGCAGGCCGAGCGGCACGGAAAGGCCGGCGGCGAGGGCAAAGCCCCAGGAGGAGTTGAGCCAGGCGCCAATCAGGAAGCTCAGCTGGCTGACCAGGATGAACGGCAGCCAGTCCTGGAGTATCGGCAGCCATTTATCGCGTTTGGGAATCGCCGACTTGCCCTGGTTGATGCGTTGGTAAAGCGCTTCGGCCCGGCGGATCTGCTCGGCGGTGGGCTTGACCCGCACCGACTCGTAGCCGACCACTTGCTGACCTTCGAAGACCGGTGTCACGTAGGCGTTGACCCAGTAGTGGTCACCGGTCTTGCAGCGATTCTTGACAATGCCCATCCATGGCAAGCCTTGTTTCAGGGTGGCCCACATATGCGCGAACACCGCGGCCGGAACGTCGGGGTGACGGACCAGGTTGTGCGGTGCGCGGACCAGTTCCTCACGAGAAAACCCGCTGATTTCAACGAAGGCATCGTTGCAGTAGGTGATCACGCCTTTGGCATCGGTAGTGGAGATCAACCGTTGCTGAGTCGGAAAGGTACGTTCGCGCTGGGTGACGGGCTGGTTGTTACGCATGGTTTTTCTATCCGCAAGGCTTTGATAGGTTGTCGGCGGTCTTCGCCAATTATTGAAGTTTTTTTCTGCAATTTGAGAAGTGCTTCATTGACACAGACCTGATTCTGCAAGGAGAGGCGAGGGGAAGCGGCGAAGCCGAGGCCTGTTCAGGGAACCCCGGCTTCGCAAGGGTCAGCCTGCCAGCATCGGGTAGGTGAACAGCCCGAAATGCAGCAGGTTCAAGCCGAAATGGGTGGCCACCGCGGCGCCCAGGCCGCCAAAACGGTAGGCCAGGCCATAACCGACCCCGGCGATGCTCGCCAGCAGCCACCATTGCCAGCCGGCGCCCACATGCATCAGGCCGAACAGCAGGGCCGCGCACATCAGCGCCAGGTTTTCACCATAGGGCAGGTGCTTGAAGCGACGACTCAGGCCGCCCTGAATGTAGCCACGAAACAGCGCTTCTTCCACCAGGGTGACCAGCAGCAGGTTGTTCAGCACCCACAGCCAGGCCTGATCCGGCCATTTCGGCGCCCAGTTGATGATGCCCAGCAACACCGCGCCGCCCAGGGCCGCCAGGGCGGTCAGGGTCAAGGCCAGGGCGGTGGTATAGAGGGACAGGCGCAGCGAACGCCGGCCGATGATCCAGGGGCAGACCAGCAACAGCCAGAAGCCGATCAGCGGCTTGTCCTGGTTCAGGTACATGGAAAACGGCACGGCATCGGCGGTGAAACGTTCCGGGCCGATCGCCCGACCATTGTAGAAACCGGGCAGCCAGTGCATGGCCAGCGCCAGGGCCAGTACCACGAACAGGCCGTGCCCCAGGTAGCGCGCGTAAGGGCTTTTCTGCTGGCGCACGGCAAAGCCCGCGCACAGCAGCAAGGCGACGGAAACCGCCGCCAGCAGGCCCAGTTGGCCGTAGCTCAGGGCCAGGGCGTAGCCAATGGAGAGAAGTGCCAGGTACATCCATGGCAGAACAGTCATGTGAAATCCTTGTTGCGAAAAGAATGGAATCAGCCGCTCGCGCCACCTGCGTCAGCGGTTACTGGATAGAACGAACGGGGGGCCAGTATAACGAGGCGGGGGCGATGAATAAGTGAAACAAAAACACCGCCCGAAGGCGGTGTTGGTTTTGCGGCATGGCGTTACGCGGCGATCAGCTGTCGCAGGACGTAGTGCAGGATCCCACCGGACTTGAAGTATTCCACTTCGTTCAGGGTGTCGATGCGGCACAGCACCTCGACCTTTTCCTGGCTGCCATCCTCGCGGGTGATCACCAGGGTCAGGTTCATCCGCGGCGTCAGTTCGACGCCGGTCAGGCCCTGGATATCCAGGGTTTCCTTGCCAGTGAGGTTCAGGCTCTTGCGGTTCTGGTCGAGCTTGAACTGCAGCGGCAGCACGCCCATGCCCACCAGGTTGGAGCGGTGGATGCGTTCGAAGCTCTCGGCGATCACCGCCTTGACCCCCAGCAGGTTGGTGCCCTTGGCGGCCCAGTCGCGGCTGGAGCCGGTGCCGTATTCCTGGCCGGCGATCACCACCAGTGGCGTGCCCGATTGCTGGTAACGCATGGCCGCGTCATAGATCGCCAGTTTCTCGCCGGTGGGGATATAGATGGTATTACCGCCTTCTTCGCCGCCGAGCATTTCGTTGCGGATGCGGATATTGGCGAAGGTGCCGCGCATCATCACTTGATGGTTGCCGCGACGCGAACCGTAGGAGTTGAAATCCCGCGGTTCCACGCCTTGCTCGCGCAGGTAGCGACCGGCCGGGCTGTCGGCCTTGATGTTGCCGGCCGGGGAGATGTGGTCGGTGGTCACCGAGTCGCCCAGCAGCGCCAGGACCCGCGCGCCCTTGACATCCTTGATCACCGGCAGGGGGCCGGTGATGTCGTCGAAGAAGGGTGGGTGCTGGATATAGGTGGAATCCGCCTGCCACACGTAGGTCGCGGCCTGCGGCACTTCGATGGCTTGCCACTGGGCGTCGCCGGCGAACACCTCGGCGTATTCCTTGTGGAACATCCGGGTGTTGACCTGGGCGACCGCCTCGGCGATTTCCTGGGTGCTCGGCCAGATGTCGCGCAGGTAGACCGGCTTGCCGTCCTTGTCTTCGCCCAGCGGCTCGCGGCTGATATCGATGCGCACGCTGCCGGCCAGGGCATAGGCGACCACCAGCGGCGGCGAGGCCAGCCAGTTGGTTTTCACCAGCGGGTGCACGCGGCCTTCGAAGTTGCGGTTGCCGGACAGCACCGAGGCGACGGTCAGGTCGGCTTTCTGGATGGCTTTCTCGATCGGCTCCGGCAAGGGCCCGGAGTTGCCGATGCAGGTGGTGCAGCCATAACCCACCAGGTCGAAACCCAGGGCGTCGAGGTATTGGGTCAACCCGGCGGCCTTGTAGTAGTCGGTGACTACTTTCGAGCCCGGGGCCAGCGAGCTCTTCACCCAGGGCTTGCGCTTCAGGCCTTTTTCCACGGCTTTTTTCGCCACCAGGCCGGCAGCCATCATTACGCTGGGGTTGGAGGTGTTGGTGCAGGAGGTAATAGCGGCGATCACCACTGCGCCGTTCTTCAGGCGATAGGTCTGGCCATTGTGGGCGTAATCGACTTCACCTATCAGGTCGGCGCTGCCCACGGCCACGCCACCACCGCCTTCGCTTTCCAGGCGGCCTTCTTCCTTGCTGGTGGGCTTGAACTGTAGGTCGAGGAAGTCGGTGAAGGCCTGGCCGACGTTCGGCAGCGAGACCCGGTCCTGCGGCCGCTTCGGCCCGGCCAGGCTGGCTTCCACCGTGCCCATGTCCAGCGCCAGGCTGTCGGTGAACACCGGCTCCTTGCCCGGCAGGCGCCACAGGCCCTGGATCTTGCTGTAGGCCTCCACCAGTTTCACCACAGCGTCCGGGCGGCCGGACAGGCGCAGGTATTCCAGGGTGACGTCATCCACCGGGAAGAAGCCGCAGGTGGCGCCGTATTCCGGGGCCATGTTGGCGATGGTGGCGCGGTCGGCCAGCGGCAGGTCGGCCAGGCCGTCGCCATAGAACTCGACGAATTTGCCGACCACGCCTTTCTTGCGCAGCATCTGGGTGACGGTCAGCACCAGGTCGGTGGCGGTGATGCCTTCCTTGAGCTTGCCGGTCAGTTTGAAGCCTATGACTTCCGGGATCAGCATCGACACCGGCTGGCCGAGCATCGCCGCCTCGGCCTCGATGCCGCCCACTCCCCAGCCGAGCACGCCGAGGCCGTTGATCATGGTGGTGTGGGAGTCGGTGCCGACCAGGGTGTCGGGGAAGGCGTAGGTGCGGCCGTCTTCGTCCTTGGTCCAGACCGTGCGGCCCAGGTATTCCAGGTTGACCTGGTGGCAGATGCCGGTGCCCGGCGGTACCACGCTGAAGTTGTCGAAGGCGCTCTGGCCCCAGCGCAGGAAGGCATAACGTTCGCCGTTGCGCTGCATTTCAATGTCGACGTTCTGTTCGAAGGCGGTGCTGCTGCCGAACTTGTCGACCATCACCGAGTGGTCGATCACCAGGTCCACCGGCGACAGCGGGTTGATGCGTTGCGGGTCGCCGCCGGCCTTGGCCATGGCCGCGCGCATGGCCGCCAGGTCGACCACCGCCGGCACGCCGGTGAAGTCCTGCATCAGCACCCGCGCCGGGCGGTACTGGATCTCGCGATCCGAGCGACGCTCCTTGAGCCAGGCGGCGAGGGCCTTGAGGTCGGCGCCGGTGACGGTCTTTTCGTCTTCCCAGCGCAGCAGGTTTTCCAGCAGGACTTTCAACGACATCGGCAGCTTGTCGAGATCGCCAAGGCGCTTGGCGGCTTCCGGCAGGCTGAAGTAGTGGTAGGTCTTGTCGTCGATTTTTAATGTTTTAAGGGTTTTCAGGCTATCGAGGGACGGCATTGAATCACTCCTTTTGGTCCGCACGGCTACGGACCTGACGGGAAGGGCAGAGCTCTTAAGCTAGCCCTGTTTTCAGTAGCTGGCTAATAACTGGACTCTATGGACAAGTCCAAGGTTCCGAACTCGGCTATCATGCGCCGGTTTTCGTGACAGGCTTTGCTACAGCGGGTTTGCGCATGATTCATTGCCAATTGCCCAGGAGATTCGATGAACACCCTCTTTATGCACTGCCGGCCGGGCTTCGAAGGCGAAGTCTGTTCCGAGATCGCCGACCATGCCGCGCGCCTGAACGTGGCCGGGTACGCCAAGGCCAAGCCGAGCACTGCCTGTGCCGAGTTTGTGTGCAGCGAAGAAGACGGCGCCGAGCGCCTGATGCGCGAGCTGCGTTTCGCCGAGCTGATCTTCCCGCGACAGTGGGCGCGGGGCGTCTTCGTCGATCTGCCGGAAACCGATCGCATCAGCGTGATCCTGGCCCATCTGGCGAGCTTCCCGACCTGTGGCAGCCTGTGGCTGGAAGTGCTGGATACCAATGACGGCAAAGAGCTGTCGAACTTCTGCAAGAAATTCGAAGCGCCGCTGCGCAAGGCCCTGACGGCGGCCGGCAAGCTGGTGGACGATGCCGGCAAGCCGCGCTTGCTGCTGACCTTCAAAAGCGGTCGCGAGGTTTTCGTCGGCCTGGCGGATGCCGGCAATTCGGCCATGTGGCCGATGGGCATTCCGCGCTTGAAGTTCCCTCGTGAAGCGCCCAGCCGCTCGACCCTGAAGCTGGAGGAGGCCTGGCACCACTTCATTCCTCGCGAGCAGTGGGACGAGCGCCTGCACGGCGACATGACCGGCGTCGACCTGGGCGCCTCCCCGGGTGGCTGGACCTGGCAACTGGTCAACCGCGGCATGCTGGTCACCGCCGTCGACAACGGGCCGATGGCCGAAAGCCTGATGGACACTGGCCTGGTGCAGCACCTGATGGCCGACGGTTTCACCTTCAAGCCCAAGCAGCCGGTGGACTGGATGGTCTGCGACATCGTCGAGAAGCCGGCGCGCAACGCCGCCTTGCTGGAAACCTGGATCGGCGAGGGGCACTGCCGCGAAGCGGTGGTCAACCTGAAGCTGCCGATGAAGCAGCGTTACGCGGAAGTGAAGCGTTTGCTCGAACGGATCGAAGACGGCTTCAAGGCCCGTGGCATTCGCGTGGCGATCGGCTGCAAGCAGCTGTACCACGACCGTGAAGAAGTGACCTGCTACCTGCGCCGGCTGGATGAAAAGAAGCCCAAGGCACGTTGAGCATAGTTGCGGCGCAATGTCACAGATAGCGTCGATGCCGGCATTGCGCGACAATGCCGGCCAGTTTCAGGAGTGAGTTATGAGTCAAATCATCGATACGCCGGTCGACGGCACGCTGGATGCCACCGGGCTCAATTGCCCGGAGCCGGTCATGATGCTGCACCAGCATATTCGTGACCTGCAGCCCGGCGGCCTGCTCAAGGTGATCGCCACCGATCCCTCGACCCGCCGCGACATCCCCAAGTTCTGCGTGTTCCTCGACCATGAGCTGGTCGCCCAGCAGGAAGAGGCCGGCACCTACCTGTACTGGATTCGCAAGAAGTCCGGTTAACCCGCCGCCTGGCTGATGCGGATTCGCTTGCGCGCGCTGCGTGCCAGGCGGATCGACAGCATCAGCGCCGCGCAGCTCAGGCCGGCAATCAAACCTTCCCACAGCCCGCTCGGGCCGCTGGCAGGGCCGAACCAGTCGGTCAGCCCCAGCACATAACCCACCGGCAAACCTATGCCCCAGTAGGCGAGCAGCGTCAGGACCATGGTCACCCGGGTGTCCTGGTAGCCGCGCAGGGCGCCTGCGCAGATCACCTGGATCGCGTCGGAGAACTGGTAGAGCGCGGCGTACACAATCAGCATCGCCGCCACCTGGATCACCGCGGTGTCCGGGGTGTAGATCGAGGCGATGGATTCACGCAGCAGCAGGATCAGGCTCGCGGAGAACAGGGCGAAGGCCAGCGCCGCGCCCAGGCCGACGCCGGCGGCGAAGCGTGCCTGATGCGGATTGCCGGCGCCCAGGGCCTGGCCGACCCGCACGGTGACCGCCATGCCCAGGGAATACGGAATCATGAACAGCAGGGAGCTGATGTTCAGGGCGATCTGGTGCCCGGCCACCACCGTGGCGCCGAGGCTGCCGATCAGCAGGGCGATCACCGCGAAGATGCTCGATTCGGCAAACACCGCGATGCCGATCGGCAAGCCGACGCTCAGCAGGCGCTTGATCACCGCCCACTGCGGCCAGTCGAAACGCTTGAACAGCTGGCTGCTCTGGTAGGCCGGGGCCCAGCGGGTCCAGCCGGCCATGGCCAGCATCATCGCCCACATCACGATGGCGGTGGCCCAGCCGCAACCGACGCCGCCCATGGCCGGCACGCCGAGGTAGCCATAGATGAACATGTAGTTGATGGGGATGTTCAGGGCCAGGCCGAACAGGCCGATGACCATGCTCGGCCGGGTGCGGCCCAGGGCATCGCTGCAGCAACGCAGCACGTAATACAGCGCCACCGCCGGCAGGCCGCTGGCGATGCCGTGCAGGTATTCCATGCAGGGGCCGATCAGCGTCGGGTCGACCTTCATCAGGTGCAGCACCGGCTCGGCACTGAGCAGAATCAGGCTGGCGGCCAGGCCGACCGCCAGGGCCAGCCACAGCGCCTGGCGCACGATCGGGCCGATCTCGCCATAGGTGCCGGCGCCGACCCGCTGGGCCACCTTGGGCGTGGTGGCCAGCAGGGTGCCGGTCATCAACAGGAACACCGGGATCCAGATCGAGTTGCCCAGCGCCACCGCCGCCAGGTCCCGTGGGCTGTACCGCCCGGCCATCACCGCATCGACGAAGCCCATGGCCGTGGTCGCCAACTGCGCGATCATGATCGGCAAGGACAGGGCCAGCAGGCTGCGCAGTTCAAGGCGCACCCGGGCCGGGCGGTTGAGGGAGGTGGCAGGGATATCGGTCACGGAATTCACAGGCGAAGCGTCCACAGGGTTGATGCGCAGGGCGGCGTATTCTACGCATTGACGGATGAGTCAGGAAAAAACCTCTGTTGTCGATTTGTAAGTGCTGGCGGAGGGTGGCGAAGTGGATTGCTCGCTGGCCCAACACGGCCTTCTACGCCTAAACTGCGGCTCCGCGAAAGGAGCCTGCCATGCTGATTGTTGCCGACGAAAATATTCCCCTGCTCGATGCCTTTTTTGCCGGCTTCGGCGAGATTCGCCGTTTTCCGGGGCGGGCCATCGACCGCGCCGCCATCGAGGGCGCCGATGTGTTGCTGGTGCGTTCGGTGACCCAGGTCAGCCGCGCCCTGCTCGAAGGCAGCCAGGTGCGTTTTGTCGGGACCTGCACCATTGGCACCGATCACCTGGACCTCGAGTATTTCCACGAGGCGGGCATTCGCTGGTCCAGCGCGCCGGGCTGCAATGCGCGCGGGGTGGTCGACTATGTGCTGGGCAGCCTGCTGACCCTGGCGGAAATCGAAGGCGCCGACCTGACGCAACGCACGTACGGCGTGGTGGGCGCGGGCGAGGTCGGAGGACGGCTGATCGAGGTGTTGCGCGGCCTGGGCTGGAAGGTCCTGGTCTGCGACCCGCCACGGCAGGTGGCGGAAGGTGGCGACTACGTCGGCCTGGAACAGATCCTTGACCAGTGCGATGTCATCAGCCTGCACACACCCTTGACCAAGGCCGGCGAGCTGCCGACCTGGCACCTGCTGGACAAGCAGCGCCTGCAACAGCTGCGCCCCGGGGCCTGGCTGATCAACGCCAGCCGCGGCGCGGTGGTGGATAACACAGCGCTGCGCGAGGTGTTGCTCGAGCGTGAAGACCTGCAGGCGGTGCTGGATGTCTGGGAGGGCGAGCCCCAGGTCGATGTGGCTCTGGCCGACCTGTGCGTGCTGGCCACGCCGCATATCGCCGGTTACAGCCTCGATGGCCGGCAACGCGGGACGGCGCAGATCTATCAGGCGCTCTGCGATTACCTCGGCCAGCCGCAAGCGATTCATTTGCGCGACCTGCTGCCCCGGCCATGGCTGTCGGAAGTGAGCCTCGATGCCAATAGCGATCCGGCCTGGTCCCTGGCGATGATCTGTCGGGCGGTCTACGACCCGCGGCGCGACGATGCGGATTTCCGCCGCAGCCTGGTGGGCAGCGTGGCCGAGCAGCGCGCGGCCTTCGATGCGTTGCGCAAGGGCTATCCGCCGCGACGTGAAATCGATGGGCTGGCCGTGCGTATCCAGGGCGAAGCGCCAGGCTTGCAGCAGATCGTATCGGCCCTGGGATCGGTGTCGGTTCGCTGATCGGGCCTCGAGCCGGGTGTTTCCGGTAGGCATAAAAAACCCGGCTTCAGGGCCGGGTCAAGAGGACGTGAGGCTATGTGTCAATCTTGCTGCGCAGGCTTGACCAGTCGCTTTTCCAGTTCGCGGCAGGCGTTCTGGATCATGTCTTCGGTGATCGGTACTTCGCGACCCTGAGCGTCGATAATGGCGCATCCCAGAGACTGGTCGGGGTGGGTACGAATCACTTCAATCTTGTCATTGCTGCTGTTTTGCAAGGACATGGCCTGTCTCCTCATCAGGTTGTGCGCTTACTTTAAAACCGCCAGGTGACCAAGCTGTGACAACTCCCTGCAAGGTCCCACTACGGCGTTTTCTATCCGGTGCAGTCCTCAGTCCAACAGAAATGCCTGTGGACTTCCACTCGGACCTTAGACCAATAGCATCTAGGCTCCAGTATCAGCGGACATAATTAACCTGACTCATTGTGATTTACCGAAGTTCCAGGAAAAGAAGGTTCCAGGAAAACAGGTTCCAGGAAATCGGTTCCGACAAACAGGGCTGCGCCTCATGACTGTGCTGGATCACCCAGCGGTGGATGGGGCGGGGCGGTTCCCAGGTGTGCTTCCGGATGAACTTCATGCTTTCTTCGCGTCAACGCCGGGCGATTCGCCTGGCCAGTCGTTTCATCGCGCCTTATCGCTGGCAGGCCCTGGGGGCGTTGCTGGCGCTGGTGGTGACTGCGGGTATCACCCTGTCCATGGGGCAGGGCATCCGCCTGTTGGTGGACCAGGGGTTCATGACCGGATCACCGGATCTGCTCAACCAGTCCATCGGCCTGTTTCTGCTGCTGGTGCTGGGGCTGGCGGTGGGGACGTTCGTGCGTTTCTACCTGGTGTCGTGGATCGGCGAACGCTGCGTGGCGGACATCCGTCGGCAGGTGTTCAATCATCTGATCTACCTGCACCCGGGCTTCTATGAGAACAACCGCAGCTCGGAGATCCAGTCGCGGCTGACCGCCGACACCACCTTGCTGCAATCGGTGATCGGCTCGTCTCTCTCGCTGTTCTTGCGCAATGCGCTGATGGTGATCGGCGGCATCGTGCTGCTGTTTGTCACCAACCCCAAGCTCACCAGCATCGTGGTGATCGCCTTGCCTCTGGTGTTGGTGCCGATCCTGATTTTCGGCCGTCGGGTACGCAGCCTGTCGCGCTTGAGCCAGGACCGTATCGCCGATGTCGGCAGCTACGTGGCGGAAGCCCTGGGCCAGATCAAGACGGTCCAGGCCTATAACCACCAGCCCCAGGATGAGCGGCGTTTCGCCCTGACGGTGGAGGATGCGTTCGACACCGCGCGCCGGCGTATCGTCCAGCGTGCCTGGCTGATTACCCTGGTGATCGTGCTGGTGCTGGGGGCGGTCGGGGTGATGCTCTGGGTCGGCGGCATGGATGTGATCGCCGGGCGCATTTCCAGTGGCGAGCTGGCGGCCTTTGTCTTCTACAGCCTGATCGTCGGCAGTGCCTTCGGCACCCTGAGCGAAGTGATCGGCGAGCTGCAACGGGCCGCCGGCGCGGCGGAGCGGATTGCCGAGTTGCTGCGTTCGGAAAACCTCATCCAGCCGCCGAGCGATGGCCTGGCCACCTTGCCCGAGCGGGTACGGGGCGAGCTGGTGCTGGAGAACCTGCGCTTCTCTTATCCGTCGCGTCCGGACAGTTATGCTGTCGATGGCTTGAGCCTGACCGTTCGCGAGGGGGAAACCCTGGCGCTGGTCGGGCCGTCGGGGGCGGGCAAGTCGACCATCTATGATCTGCTGCTGCGTTTCTATGACCCGGAGCAGGGGCGCATCCTGCTCGATGGCGTGCCCTTGACCCAGCTCGATCCGCAGGATGTGCGTCGCTGTTTTGCCTTGGTGTCGCAAAGCCCGGCGCTGTTCTTCGGCAGCATCGAGGAGAACATTCGTTATGGCAAACCCTCGGCCACCCCGGAGCAGGTCAGGGAGGCGGCAAGGATTGCCTACGCCCACGACTTCATCGAGAAAATGCCCGAGGGTTATCAGACCCATCTCGGCGATGCGGGGCTGGGGCTTTCCGGTGGCCAGCGCCAGCGCCTGGCGATTGCCCGGGCGCTGCTGGTGGATGCGCCGATCCTGTTGCTGGATGAAGCCACCAGCGCCCTGGATGCCCAGAGCGAACATTTGATCCAGCAGGCCTTACCGAGCCTGATGAAGAATCGCACCACCCTGGTGATCGCCCATCGCCTGGCCACGGTGAAAAATGCCGACCGGATCGCGGTGATGGATCAGGGCCGGCTGGTGGCGGTGGGTACCCACCAGGAATTGATCGCCAGCAATCCGCTGTATGCGCGCCTGGCGGCGCTGCAGTTCAGCGATGGGCAGCCTGCCTCCTGAGCCAGCGCTGGAAACAAAAATGCCCGCATCGCTGCGGGCATTTTTTATGAGGCGTTATCGCTTACTGATCGTCGAAATACCGCTCATGCCAATCCACCAGTGGCTGTGGCGAATTGAGTTTCTGGCCGTAGATCACCGAATAGGACAGCACGTTCTGCACGTACTGGCGGGTTTCGTCGAATGGAATGCTCTCCACCCAGACGTCGAAGCTCAGGTGGTCGGCGCCCCTGAGCCATTGGCGCACGCGGCCGGGGCCGGCGTTGTAGGCGGCGGAAGCGAGCACCCGGTTGCCGTTGAACTGGCTGTGCACCTGGCTCAGGTAGGCGGCGCCGAGCTGGATGTTCTTGTCCGGGTTCAGCACTTGCTGCGGTGAGGCCAGCGGGATGCTGAACTTGCGTGCGGTTTCCTTCGCGGTGCCAGGCATCAGCTGCATCAGGCCGGCCGCGCCGACGCCCGAACGAGCGTCGTCCATGAACGCGCTTTCCTGGCGGGTGATCGCGAATACCCAGCTCGAGTGCAGGCCGCGGACCTTGGCTTCGCGCACCAGGGTGTCGCGGTGGGCCATCGGGAAACGGATGTCCAGGTCGTCCCAGTACTTCGCCTGGCTGATGGTGCGGATGGCCGGGAAGTACCATTTCAGGTCGTAGGCCAGCTTTGCCTGGGCGACCATCTCGTCACGGCTGAAGTGACGGCTGACGTGGTACCACTCACGCCGGCCATCGACGATCTGGCCGCGGGCATGGAATTCCAGAGCGCGCCGCACGCCCGGCGTATTGCGCACCTTGTTGATCACCTGCTGGCTGAGCACCAGCGGTTTGTTGTTCAACTGATAAGGCAGTTGGGTGCGGTCGGCCGCGAGGAAACCATAGAAGTCGCGCTCGTTGGCCAGGCCTTTGTAGAGGGTCTGTGCCTGAGGGTTCTGCGGTTGGGCCAGTTCCAGGCTGCGCGCTTGCCAGTAACGCCAGCGGTTGGTGGTCGCCAGATCCTGGGGCAGCTTGCGGGTCAACTGGTAGGCATCTTCCCAGCGAGCCAGGCGCAACAGCAGGCGCAGGCGCCATTCGGAAACCGTGTTGTCGCGCAGCTCGGGATCGTATTTGGTCATCACCTCCAGGCCGCGGCTGTCGAAGCGCCGCGCCAGGGTCAGGCCGATCTCCCGGGCAATCGCCACTTTTTCGTCACGGGAGAAGTGCATGCTGCTGGCATAACCGTCGAGCAGGGCCATGGCCCTGTCCGGATCCTGGCGGGCCAGGCGACGCAGGCCCAGGCCGACCACGTCGGACATGGCTTCGCTGGCCGGGGTGAAGCGCGACGGCTGGCTGAGCAGCTCGGGCTTCTGGGCAGCGTCTACCAGCAACCGACCCTGAGGGGCGAGGGTGGTCATGCTTTTGACCAGGCTATTGGCCAGGGGATAGTTGCGGGCTTCGGCGGCCAGTTTGGCGCGTTGCCAGCGCTTCTGTTCGGTCAACTGGCCTTCGGCGGCCCACTGGGCGAACAGCGCATCGCAGGTGGCCGGCAGGGATTTGCCGCTGAGCCAGAGCTTGTCGGTGGCGGCGTAACCTTCGGCCTTGAGGTTGTGGCCCAGTTGGTATTGCGCGTTCAGGCAGTCCAGCTCGGTGAAATTGAGCTTGGGATCGTAATACTTGACGAAGGTGGCCCAGTCGCCGCGTTCGGCCAGCCAGCGCAACCAGCGCAGTTTCATCCAGTTGGCCTGGGGCAGGTCGCCGTGTTCACGGAGAAACTTTTCGATCTCGGCGTTGCTGGCGGTCTTTAACCGGGCGGTCAGTTCGTCATAGGCCAGATAGGGCTCGAGCGGGTAGTCGGCCAGGACCTGGCTGTAGCGGAAATAAGGGCCGGAGTCGCCCTTGGCCAGAGCGCGCTTGGCTTCATCGTAATATTGGCGCTGGAGTGAGAGGTCCGCGGCCTGAGCGGTGTGCACGGCAGAGGCAGAAAGAAGCAGGCAGGATAAAAGACTGAAAAGGCGACTGCGCATGAGACATCCGGGCAGAGAAATCATGACAAGTGCCGACAATGCCAACACTGATTATTTCCTAGCTTAGCCTTTTGCCAGCTACGGGTGAAAGCTTTGCCGGCCTCTTGTCGCCAGTTCGCTGCAAATGTTGTTCAGGGTGCTTCAGGAGCGAAAATGCCGGCCTTCTGAGGCCTCAACTCAGGTAGAATGCGCGCCCGGTTTTTGGAGAAGCTCATGACCCTGCTCAAATTCAGCGATGTGTCCCTTGCGTTCGGCGCTATGCCGTTGTTGGACAAGGTGTCCTGGCAGATCGCCCGTGGTGAGCGGGTGTGCATCATCGGCCGCAACGGCACTGGCAAATCCAGCATGCTGAAGCTGGTCAAGGGCGATCAGAAGCCCGACGACGGTTCCGTATGGCGCGCGCCCGGTCTGAAAATCGGCGAGTTGCCGCAGGAATTGCCAGTGGCCGACGAGCGGACGGTGTTCGACGTCGTCGCCCAGGGCCTCGATGGCGTTGGCGAACTGCTGGCGCAGTATCACCACCTGAGCCAGAACATCGTCACCGATGCCGATCTGGAAAAGCTCATGCACGTCCAGCACGACCTCGAAGCCCGTGATGGCTGGCGCTTGCAGACGCTGGTGGACAGCACCCTGAGCCGCCTGCAGTTGCCGGCCGACAAGACCCTCGCCGAGTTGTCCGGTGGCTGGCGTCGTCGCGTCCTGCTGGCCCAGGCCCTGGTGTCCGAACCGGACCTGCTGCTGCTCGACGAACCGACCAACCACCTGGATATCGGTGCCATCGCCTGGTTGGAAGAAGCCCTGAAGGACTTCCAGGGCGCCGTCCTCTTTATTACCCACGACCGTTCCTTCCTGCAGAACCTGGCGACCCGGATTCTCGAGCTGGACCGTGGTGGGTTGATCGACTGGAACGGCGACTACGCCAGTTTTCTGGTGCACAAAGAGGCCGTGCTGGCGGCTGAAGAGACGGCCAACGCGCTGTTCGACAAGCGCCTGGCCCAGGAAGAAGTCTGGATTCGTCAAGGCATCAAGGCCCGTCGTACCCGTAACGAAGGCCGCGTGCGCGCCCTCAAGGCCCTGCGTGTCGAGCGCAGTGAGCGTCGCGAGCGTACCGGCAAGGCCAATATCCAGCTGGAAACCGCCGACAAGTCCGGCAAGCAGGTAATGGTGCTCGAAGACGTGAGCTTCGCCCATCCGGGCGGTCCGTTCCTGGTCAAGGATTTCTCCATGGTCCTGCAGCGCGGCGACCGTATCGGCCTGCTCGGCGCCAACGGCACCGGCAAGACCACACTGCTCAAGCTGATGCTGGGCGGCCTGGTGCCGAGTAGCGGCAAGGTCGAAGAGGGCACGCGCATCGACGTGGCCTACTTCGACCAGTTGCGTCACCAGCTGGACCTGGAAAAGACCGTGATCGACAACGTCGCCGAAGGTCGCGACTTTATCGATATCGATGGCCAGAGCCGTCACGTGCTCAGCTACCTGGGGGATTTCCTGTTCAGCCCGCAGCGTGCTCGCACGCCGGTCAAGGCGCTGTCCGGTGGCGAGCGTGCCCGCCTGTTGCTGGCCAAGCTGTTCAGCAAGCCGGCCAACCTGCTGGTGCTCGACGAACCGACCAACGACCTGGACGTGGAAACCCTCGAGCTGCTGGAAGAGGTGCTGCTGACCTTCCAGGGCACCGTGCTGATGGTCAGCCACGACCGGGCATTCCTCGATAACGTGGTGACCAGTACCCTGGTGTTCGAAGGCGAAGGCAAGGTTCGCGAATACGTCGGTGGTTATCAGGACTGGCTGCGCCAGGGTGGTTCGCCACGCCTGCTGGGCGTGACCGAGAACAAGTCCGGCAAGGCCGAGCTGAATTCGGCGGTGGTTGCCCCTGTCGCGGCGGCACCTGCTGCGGCACAGGAAGCGCCTGCGGCCAAGAAGAAGCTCAGCTACAAGTTGCAGCGGGAGCTCGAGGCGTTGCCTGGCCAGATCGAAGCCATGGAGCAGCAGATCGCCAGCGTGGAAGCGGAGATGGCTGACGCCGGCTTCTATCAGCGTCCTGCGGCCGAGACCACGGCGGTCATCGCCCAGTTGGAACAGCTCAATGCTGAACTGGATGTGATGGTCGAGCGCTGGGCCGAGCTGGATGCCTGAGTGACCTTGCGTCAATAAAAAAGCCCGACATTCATGTCGGGCTTTTTGCAGGGCCGGTGCGGGCGGAGAATTCTGCCTGCGGCGGGCTCAGCGCTTGACCAGGTGCACGGCCAGTACGTCGCAAGGGGCACCGTGCAGCACGTCGTTGGCGGTCGAACCCAATAGCAGGGCCAGGCCGTGGCGGCCATGGCTGCCGACCACGATCAGGTCGCATTCCTGTTCCTTGGCCAGGTGGTGGATTTCCTGGCGTGGCTGGCCATAGGTCAGGTGGCTGTATTCCTTGGACAGCTCAGGGTATTTGGTGATGAGGCGATCGAGACGCTCTTTGGCCTGGTCGAACTGCTGCTGTTGCAATTGGGACAGGTCCATCGGCACGTCGCCGCCGAACGCCATGGCCATCGGCTCGACAATATGCACCAGGGACAATTTGGCGCTGTTGCTGACCGACAGCTCGCGGGCCCGGTGGATAACAGGATCGCACTCTTCGGTTAGATCTACGGCGACCAGAATATGGTGGTAGGGCATGAGGTGCTCCTCCTGAGGATTGCAATAGCTTCAAGTATGGCTGGTTTCAAGCGGATTGGTTCCGACCTGGATCAATCGGCTCATCAAGAATCGGGAGTACAGATATGACGGTCTGGATAGTGGTGTCAATCCTCGCGGTGGTCTTGAGCCCGCTGGCATGGCTGCGCCCGTCGCGCCGCCAGAGCGGGCAGATCGCCCTGCGCATGGAGGCGCGCCGCATGGGCCTGGGCATGCAACTGGCGCCTCAGGAGTGGCCGCACTGGATGGATCCGCAGCCTCCAAGCCCCTGCGCGCAATACCATCGGCCGCGGCGCGGTGCGCAGCCGGCCTGCTGGGCCTACTGGCAAAGCGCGCCGGGCATCTGGGTCAACCAATGGCGGGAAGCCTGTGCGGATCCGGTCTTGCTCGAGCACTTTCGCACACTGCCGGCCAACGTGTTCAAGGTCGAGGCCGACCGGCAGATGATCGTCTTGTATTGGGGCGAACGTGGCGAAGCCAGTGTTTTGCAAGACATTGCCGCGGTGCTCAAGGCATTGGCGTGAGGCATGACCTGCGCTGCAATGGCGCAGGTTATTGAAAGGCAGGCAATAAAAAGGCAGGCAATAAAAAGCCCGACAGGGTCGGGCTGGGTTGGCCAGGCAGGCCGGTAAATCCTTTCTGATCCCCTGGTTCTGAGCGGCCAGGGATAGAGTTGTCGCTGATCTTACGCCTGGTTTTCGGCCAGGCGTCCATATTTTTGCTCCAGGGTTGTGCCAGCGTAGCCGCGAATCGGTTATGGGGGCCACGCATTAGGGCGACTTTTCTAAAGATTGATTCTATGAATGTCCTGGGATGAGCAGGCTTGTTGATGGTGCGTGCCCGTCTGAAGTGACTAAGAAGTCGTGTTTTAAACAACCTTTTGGGCGATTGACAATTGTCGGATTTTGCCTGAATGTGGCGTACCCAAATCAAACGGGCGTATGAATTGAGCGTTTGTATTACCAGACGGCTCTTCCAGAATCCCGACTATCGCGTTGGCGGGTGTGCCTGGCGGATTGGCGTAGCATCGATGGAAACGTCGTTGCCGAGTCAGAAGTTAGCGTCCGACGTGTACTGTTCAGCTTCCATATCGTGGAGATCAGTTGATGATTTACGAAGGTAAAGCCATCACGGTTAAGGCTCTTGAAAGTGGCATCGTCGAATTGAATTTCGACCTCAAGGGTGAGTCCGTCAACAAGTTCAACCGTCTTACCCTGAACGAATTGCGTTCGGCCGTAGACGCCATCAAGGCAGATGCGTCGGTCAAGGGTGTGATCGTCAGCAGTGGCAAGGACGTCTTCATCGTCGGCGCCGACATCACCGAATTTGTCGATAACTTCAAGCTGCCGGATGCAGAGCTTGTCGCAGGCAACCTCGAAGCCAACAAGATTTTCAGCGATTTCGAAGACCTCAACGTTCCGACTGTTGCCGCGATCAATGGCATCGCGCTGGGCGGCGGTCTGGAAATGTGCCTGGCAGCTGACTATCGCGTCATGTCCTCCAGCGCCAAGATCGGCCTGCCGGAAGTCAAGCTGGGTATCTACCCGGGCTTCGGCGGTACCGTTCGCCTGCCGCGCATCATCGGTGCTGACAACGCCATCGAGTGGATTGCCGCCGGCAAGGAAAACCGTGCCGAAGACGCACTGAAAGTCGGTGCGGTCGACGCTGTCGTCGCTCCGGAAAAACTTCATGAAGCAGCTCTGGCTACCGTCAAGCGCGCCATCTCCGGCGAGTTCGACTACAAGGCCAAGCGTCAGCCGAAGCTGGAAAAGCTCAAGCTCAACGCCATCGAACAGATGATGTCCTTCGAAACCGCCAAGGGTTTTGTCGCCGGCCAGGCTGGCCCGAACTACCCGGCGCCGGTCGAAGCCATCAAGACCATCCAGAAAGCCGCCAACTTCGGTCGTGACAAGGCGCTGGAAGTCGAGGCTGCAGGCTTCGTCAAACTGGCCAAGACTTCTGCTGCGCAGAGCCTGATCGGCCTGTTCCTGAACGACCAGGAACTGAAGAAGAAGGCCAAGGCCTACGACGAAATCGCCCAGGACGTGAAGCAGGCCGCCGTACTCGGTGCTGGCATCATGGGTGGCGGTATCGCCTACCAGTCGGCGTCCAAAGGCACGCCGATCCTGATGAAAGACATCAACGAACATGGTATCGAGCAGGGGCTGGCGGAAGCCGCCAAGCTGCTGGTCGGCCGTGTCGATAAAGGCCGCATGACCGCGGCGAAGATGGCCGAAGTGCTCAACGGCATTCGTCCTACGCTGTCCTACGGTGACTTCGGCCACGTCGACCTGGTGGTCGAAGCGGTCGTCGAGAACCCTAAGGTCAAGCAAGCGGTTCTGGCCGAAGTCGAAGACCAGGTCAAAGAGGACACCATCCTCGCTTCCAACACCTCGACCATTTCCATCAGCCTGCTGGCCAAGGCCCTCAAGCGTCCGGAAAACTTCGTCGGCATGCACTTCTTCAACCCGGTGCACATGATGCCGCTGGTCGAAGTCATCCGTGGCGAGAAGTCCAGCGAGCTGGCCGTGGCCACCACCGTTGCCTACGCCAAGAAAATGGGCAAGAACCCGATCGTGGTCAACGACTGCCCGGGCTTCCTGGTCAACCGCGTGCTGTTCCCGTACTTCGGCGGTTTCGCCAAGCTGGTCAGCGCCGGTGTGGACTTCGTGCGCATTGACAAGATCATGGAAAAATTCGGCTGGCCAATGGGCCCGGCCTACCTGATGGACGTGGTCGGCATCGACACCGGCCACCACGGTCGTGACGTGATGGCCGAAGGTTTCCCGGATCGCATGAAAGACGACCGTCGTTCGGCAATCGACGTGCTCTACGAAGCCAAGCGTCTGGGTCAGAAGAACGGCAAGGGCTTCTACGCCTACGAGGCCGACAAGAAAGGCAAGCAGAAGAAAGTGGCCGACCCGTCGGTGCTGGAAGTGCTCAAGCCTATCGTGTACGAGCAGCGTGAAGTCACTGACGAGGACATCATCAACTGGATGATGATCCCGCTGTGCCTGGAAACCGTTCGTTGCCTGGAAGACGGCATCGTCGAGACCGCGGCCGAAGCCGATATGGGCTTGGTGTACGGTATTGGTTTCCCTCCATTCCGTGGCGGTGCGCTGCGCTACATCGATTCGATCGGTGTTGCCGAGTTCGTTGCCCTGGCCGACCAGTACGCCGATCTGGGCGCGCTGTACCACCCGACCGCGAAGCTGCGCGAGATGGCCAAAAATGGCCAGAGCTTCTTCGGTTAAGCGCCCCCTACTAGAGCGAGAGTGAATATATGAGCTTGAATCCTAGAGACGTCGTGATTGTCGACTTCGGTCGTACTCCGATGGGCCGCTCCAAGGGCGGCATGCACCGCAACACCCGCGCCGAAGACATGTCGGCGCACCTGATCAGCAAATTGCTGGAACGCAACTCCAAGGTCGATCCGGCGGAAGTCGAGGACGTGATCTGGGGCTGTGTGAACCAGACCCTGGAGCAGGGTTGGAACATCGCGCGCATGGCGTCGCTGATGACCCAGATCCCGCACACTTCGGCCGGCCAGACCGTCAGCCGTCTGTGTGGCTCGTCGATGAGCGCGCTGCACACCGCCGCCCAGGCCATCATGACTGGCAACGGTGACGTATTCGTGGTTGGCGGCGTCGAGCATATGGGCCACGTGAGCATGATGCACGGTGTCGACCCGAACCCGCACATGTCCCTGTACGCGGCGAAAGCCTCGGGCATGATGGGCCTGACCGCAGAAATGCTCGGCAAGATGCACGGCATCACTCGTGAACAGCAGGACGCCTTTGGCGTGCGTTCCCATCAGCTCGCCCACAAGGCGACGGTGGAAGGCAAGTTCAAGGACGAGATCATCCCGATGCAGGGTTACGACGAGAACGGTTTCCTGAAACTGTTCGACTACGACGAAACCATTCGTCCCGAGACCACCCTGGAAAGCCTGGCGGCCCTCAAGCCGGCCTTCAATCCGAAGGGCGGTACCGTGACTGCCGGTACTTCGTCGCAGATCACCGATGGTGCTTCGTGCATGATCGTGATGTCGGCGCAGCGTGCCCAGGACCTGGGTATCCAGCCGCTGGCGGTGATCCGCTCGATGGCGGTGGCGGGTGTGGATCCGGCGATCATGGGCTATGGTCCAGTACCGGCCACGCAGAAAGCATTGAAGCGCGCGGGCCTGGGAATTGCCGATATCGACTTCTTCGAGCTCAACGAAGCTTTCGCGGCGCAGGCTCTGCCAGTGCTGAAAGATTTGAAAGTGCTCGACAAGATGGACGAGAAGGTTAACCTGCACGGCGGCGCGATCGCCCTGGGTCACCCGTTCGGTTGTTCCGGTGCGCGTATCTCCGGCACCTTGCTCAATGTCATGAAGCAGAATGGCGGCACCTTTGGCGTGTCCACCATGTGCATTGGCCTCGGTCAGGGTATTGCCACTGTCTTCGAACGCGTTTAAGCGTTGCGTTGACGGAAGCCGGGGCCCAGTGCCCCGGTTTTTGTTTTTCTGAAGATTTATTATTTTTTATTTTGCGCGAGGGCCAGAACATGCAATTACAACCCGGGCTCTATCAGCATTACAAGGGACCGCAGTACCGCGTTTTCAGCGTGGCGCGGCATTCCGAGACGGAAGAGGAAGTGGTGTTCTATCAAGCCCTGTATGGCGATTACGGCTTCTGGGTGCGCCCCTTGAGCATGTTCCTGGAGTCGGTCGAAGTTGACGGCGAGCAGGTGCCACGCTTTGCTTTGGTGCAGGCCGAACCCAGTCTTTTTTCACGGCCATAAGCCGAGGTCGCGCAAAACCCTGCGCTTGACCTCACCTTGTTGCCACTATATATAGCGGTGCCGCGTCAGGCGCCAACCGCCTCTCACTTCTCGAATTCAGGAATTTTCCGATCCATGGGCAAATCGCTGGTCATTGTGGAATCCCCGGCTAAGGCCAAGACCATCAACAAGTACTTGGGTAACCAATACGTGGTGAAGTCGAGTATCGGCCATATCCGAGACCTGCCCACCAGTGGTTCGGCGAGCGCCGCCAAAGAGCCTGCCGCCAAGCGTGGCAAGGCGGCTGCTGGTGAAGCACCGGCGCTGTCGGCCAAGGAGAAGGCGCGCAAGCAGCTGGTCTCGCGCATGGGAGTCGATCCGGACCACGGCTGGAAAGCCAAGTACGAGATCCTTCCAGGCAAGGAAAAAGTCATCGAAGAGCTGCGCCGGCTCGCCAAGGATGCTGACACCATCTATCTCGCAACGGACTTGGACCGCGAAGGGGAAGCCATTGCCTGGCACCTGCGGGAAGCCATTGGTGGGGATGACAGCCGCTACAAGCGCGTGGTGTTCAACGAAATCACCAAGAAGGCGATCCAGGAAGCCTTCTCCCAGCCGGGCGAGCTGGATATCGATCGAGTCAACGCTCAGCAGGCGCGTCGCTTCCTCGACCGCGTGGTGGGCTACATGGTTTCGCCGCTGCTGTGGGCCAAAATCGCCCGTGGCCTGTCTGCCGGTCGCGTGCAATCGGTGGCGGTGAAGCTGGTGGTGGAGCGTGAGCGCGAGATTCGTGCCTTCATCCCTGAAGAATACTGGGAAGTTCACGCCGACCTCGGCACCGCCAAGGGCGCCAATGTGCGCTTCGAAGTGGCCCGTGAAAACGGCGAAGCCTTCAAGCCGCTGAACGAAGCCCAGGCCATGGCGGCGCTGGAGAAGCTCAAGGCTTCGACCTACACCATCGCCAAGCGTGAAGACAAACCGACCAGCAGCAAGCCATCGGCCCCGTTCATTACTTCCACCCTGCAACAGGCCGCGAGCAACCGCCTGGGCTTCGGGGTGAAGAAAACCATGATGATGGCCCAGCGTCTGTATGAAGCCGGCTACATCACCTATATGCGTACGGACTCGACCAACCTCTCGGCTGATGCCCTGACGATGGCGCGGACCTATATCGAAGAAGAGTTCGGCAACAAATACCTGCCGTCCTCGCCGAACTTCTACAGCAGCAAGGAAGGGGCCCAGGAGGCGCACGAAGCGATTCGTCCGTCCGACGTGAACACCCACCCAAGCAAACTGTCGGGCATGGAGCGTGACGCTGAGCGCCTCTACGAGCTGATCTGGCGCCAGTTCGTGGCCTGCCAGATGCTGCCGGCGCAATACCTGTCGACCACCGTCAGCGTCGCCGCTGGTGGCTTCGAGCTGCGTGCCAAGGGCCGTATCCTCAAGTTCGACGGTTACACCCGGGTCATGCCGCAGATGAGCAAGCCGGGCGACGACGATGTCCTGCCGGACATGGCGCAGGGCGATGTGCTGAAGCTGATCAAGCTCGACCCGAGCCAGCACTTCACCAAGCCGCCGGCGCGTTACTCCGAAGCCAGCCTGGTCAAGGAAATGGAAAAACGTGGCATCGGTCGTCCTTCGACCTACGCGGCGATCATTTCCACCATCCAGGACCGTGGCTACGTGGCGCTGCACAACCGTCGCTTCTATTCGGAAAAGATGGGCGACATCGTCACCGAGCGTCTGTCCGAGAGCTTCTCCAACCTGATGGACTACGGTTTCACCGCCGGCATGGAAGAGCACCTCGATGACGTGGCCCAGGGCGAGCGCGACTGGAAAAACGTCCTCGACGAGTTCTACGGCGATTTCAAGAAGAAGCTCGAAGTGGCCGAAGGCAGCGACAGCGGCATGCGCGCCAACCAGCCGGTGATGACCGATATCCCGTGCCTGACCTGTGGTCGTCCGATGCAGATTCGTACCGCGTCCACCGGTGTGTTCCTCGGTTGCTCGGGTTACAGCCTGCCGCCGAAAGAACGCTGCAAGGCTACCGTGAACCTGGTGCCGGGCGACGAGATCGCCGCGGACGACGAGGGCGAATCCGAATCGCTGGTACTGCGCGGCAAGCACCGTTGCCCGATCTGCAGCACGGCGATGGACGCCTATCTGCTGGACGAGAAACGCAAGCTGCACATCTGCGGTAACAACCCGGATTGCGCGGGCTACGAGATCGAAGAGGGCAGCTACCGCATCAAGGGCTACGAAGGTCCGAGCCTGGAATGCGACAAGTGCGGCAGCGAGATGCAGCTCAAGACCGGTCGTTTCGGCAAGTTCTTCGGTTGCACCAACCCGACCTGCAAGAACACCCGCAAGCTGCTCAAGAGCGGTGACGCGGCGCCGCCGAAGATGGATCCGGTGAAGATGCCCGAGCTGAAATGCGAGAAGGTCAACGACACCTACATCCTGCGCGACGGAGCCTCGGGTCTGTTCCTGGCGGCCAGCCAGTTCCCGAAAAACCGTGAGACCCGCGCACCGCTGGTGCTCGAGCTGATCCCGCACAAAGACGAGATCGATCCGAAGTATCACTTCCTCTGCGAAGCGCCGAAGAAGGACCCTGAGGGCCGTCCGGCGGTGATCCGCTACAGCCGCAAGACCAAGGAGCAGTACGTGCAGACCGAAGTCGACGGCAAGCCGACCGGCTGGCGTGCGTTCTACGACGCTGGTAGCTGGAAAGTCGAAGACAAGCGTTAACGTCCGCCTCGGGCGCTTCTGACGGGCCGCGTAACCTTCTCAAGGGTGCGCGGCCTTTCTTTTGGGCTTGCGGTGGGCCGGAGTGTTCCATGACACTGTACGGCCAGCCTGCTGTTATCTATTCGTTGTGGAGATTGCCGTCATGGCCCACGAACTCTATACCCGTACCAATCAGAAAATTTACTTCGCCGGCCTGTCGCTGGAAGCCTTGGCGCGAGCCGAAGCGGGCGGGGCAATGAATGCGCAGGCGCTGGTGCAGGCAGGGCGAGAGTCGGTGTTGTTTCACCTGTACGGCGCGCTGCTTGGCTTGTGCCATGAAATCGCCGGCTTCTATCGCCTCCCGCAGGCCAATGCGCCCCGCGCGGAGTTGCTGCTGACCCGCGAGGTGCTGGAAAGCATTGCCATCCCTGAGTTGGCCGAGCTCGTAGAGCTGGCCCATAACCCCGAGACCTGGCTGGCGAAGCTGCTGGCTGCCCATTCGGCGATGTTCCAGCCGCCGCGAGTGCCGCATAAACCCAAGGGCGATGTCACCCAGCCTCTGATTGTCGCGGTGAACCTCGACGAAGAAGAGCAGGAGCCAGAGCTGAGCCGGGAAGAGCTGGAGCAATGGCGTCAGAACCTCAAGGCTTTGGCGATCCGCTTCCGTGACGGGCTGAATGAGTGTTGAGCCGCCGATAGTACGGCCCATCATTCAGGGTGAGTAGGCGTTCAATCACTGTATCCAGATGTCCCCGAACTCCCGGGTCAACTCGGTTATCAACAAGAGCAGGCCATTACGCCATTTTCCGATAAGAAAGCCGTCGCCAGTTTTGATTGCAGGCCGAGTTTCTGATGACAAATGTATGTTTGTAACGTCAGGCCAATAAAGAAAACCCTTTGGGCCCGAGCGAGGTCGGGGCGATGACTGATATAATCCCGGCCTTTCGTGGAGAACAGACCTTTATGCCAACGTCCTTTCTAGAAATTGTCGAATTGCCAGACGGTCGTATCGAGCTGCGCAGGGCCGAGGACGAGGGTTCTCTGGTCACTCTGGACTTTTCAGAGGATGCCAAAGCCTTCTTGCAAGGCCAGCATGTCGAGGTGGCCAAGGCCATGTTGAGTGTGGGTGTGCAGATGGCGGGTCGCCTGGTTGAAGGCGAATTGGAGAAAGAAGAGGGGCCACGGATTCTTCATTGAGTCCGTTTGTCGGTTTTTTTGCTGTCGTTCGTCGCCTCCTTTCGGCTTCTCAATCCTGGAGAAGCCTTGTGTTATTCAAGCGTGTCCATCGACGCTTCTAGCGGTCAGCCCAGACGAATATTCAGGCTTTGTGCGTCGCCCATGCGGGCTGCGCTGATGAGCTGTTGACGGGCACTGCTGTTCAGCGGGTTGAGCCAGCTGACAACGGTGTGGCTGCGGCCCAGGCGTAGAGCCTCGCAAGCCAGTTGTTGCGCGCTTTGGGCGCCGCGCGGGTGCAGCAGCAGAATCCGTTCGCGGTTCAGGCCGGCATCCCGCAGCCAGGTCTGGGTCAGGCTTGCCGGTGGGGCAATCAATGTCAGCCAGCGCGCGTCCTGATCCTGGCTCAGTTCCCTGAGGATAGGCGCCAGCAGGCTCAGGCAGTTCCCGGCAGCGCCGCGTAACGACAGTTCACTGAAGGCTTCCGGTTCGTTGCTCCAGGGCGATTCGACTACCTCTTTGAGGATAGGCGCCAGGGGTTGGGCCATGAAGGCTTCGAACAGTGGCAGTTGTGCATGCTGTGGTGTGTGAGGGAACTGCATAGAGCCTCCTTTAGCGGCGAATGACGCCGACACTCAAGCCTTCGATCACCAGGTCCTGATCTTTCAGGTTGACTTCGATAGGGGCGAACTCAGGGTTTTCGGCAATCAGCCAGACTTTGCTGCCTTCGCGCTTGAAGCGTTTCACGGTGACTTCATCACCAATGCGGGCGACGATGACCTGGCCATTGCGGGCCTCGCGAGTGGTGTGCACGGCCAGCAGGTCGCCATCGAAGATGCCGATGTCCTTCATGCTCATGCCGTGAACCCGCAGCAGGTAGTCCGCACGCGGATGGAAGAAGGCCGGATTGATGTTGCAGGACTCTTCGATGTGCTGCTCGGCGAGAATCGGCGCGCCGGCGGCAACCCGGCCGATGATGGGCAGGCTGGAGTCGTCGGGCTTGGCTTCGAACCCCGGGATGCGAATGCCGCGGGAGGCGCCTGGAGTCATTTCGATCGCGCCCTTGCGGGCCAGCGCCTTGAGGTGTTCTTCGGCGGCGTTGGGCGACTTGAAACCCAGTTCCTGGGCGATTTCCGCACGGGTCGGTGGGTAGCCGTTGTCTTCGAGGCAGCGTTTGATAAAAGCCAGAATCTCAGCTTGGCGTGGCGTCAGTTTTAGCATGTCGATCGCTCTGTCTTTTTATACAGTGACTGGAATTATATACAGTGAATAGCGCTTGGCAATCCTCCTTTTTCCAATCGCCGCTGGACGGTCGGGTCGTCGCTGCATATGCCTGGTGTCGCGTGGCTGGCTACAGGAAGCGGCAGGTATGGTTAAATAACTGACTGGCCGGCCGCAAAACGGACAGGCAGGCTTGACAAGGCTGGGGCTGAAACGTATGTTTCAAACAAGTGTTTGTCAGGCGGAGTAGCCATGGCCCAGTCGGAAACCGTTGAACGCATTCTCGATGCTGCCGAGCAATTGTTCGCGGAAAAAGGTTTTGCCGAAACCTCATTGCGGCTGATCACCAGCAAGGCCGGGGTCAACCTGGCGGCGGTGAATTATCATTTCGGTTCCAAGAAGGCCCTGATCCAGGCGGTGTTCTCGCGCTTCCTCGGGCCGTTCTGCGTCAGCCTCGATCGGGAGCTGGAGCGGCGTTCGGCCAAGCCGGACAGCAAGCCAAGCCTCGAAGAACTGCTGGAAATCCTCGTCGAGCAGGCCCTGGTGGTCCAGCCTCGCAGCGGCAACGACCTGTCCATCTTCATGCGCCTTCTGGGCCTGGCCTTCAGCCAGAGCCAGGGGCACCTGCGGCGTTATCTGGAAGACATGTACGGCAAGGTATTCCGCCGCTACATGCTGCTGGTCAACGAAGCCGCGCCACGCATTCCACCGATCGAACTGTTCTGGCGTGTGCACTTCATGCTGGGAGCGGCTGCGTTCAGCATGTCGGGGATCAAGGCGTTGCGTGCGATTGCCGAGACCGACTTCGGGGTCAATACCTCGATCGAGCAGGTGATGCGCCTGATGGTGCCGTTCCTCGCGGCCGGCATGCGCGCCGAAACCGGCGTCACCGACGATGCCATGGCCACGGCGCAGCTCAAGCCGCGCAGTAAATCGACTCCGGCGGTCGCCAAGGCCTGACCGTCCGGGTGGGCGCGGCAGCTTACATCCGCTAAGCTAGCCGCCCATGTCGACTATCGTTTCCTACCTCCTTTCACATCTTTCGCCGATTGTCGCTTGCCGGGCTTTGCCGCCGGCAATGGACTCGTGCGTCCGCGCCACGCCAGCACCCTTTGCGATGCCGTGCGCGCACTTCGTTACTAAGGAATTGCTATGACCACAGGCCTGCAAGGCTCCTTGATGGTGGATGTCGCCGGTACCTGGCTGACGGCCGAAGATCGCCAACTCCTGCGCCAACCCGAAGTGGGTGGGCTGATCATCTTTGCCCGGAATATCGAGCACCCGCGACAGGTGCGTGAGCTGAGTGCGTCCATTCGTGCGATTCGCCCGGACCTGCTGCTGGCGGTGGACCAGGAGGGCGGCCGCGTGCAGCGCCTGCGTCAGGGTTTCGTGCGGCTGCCGGCCATGCGCGCCATCGCCGACAACCCGAATGCCGAGTACCTGGCCGAGCAGTGCGGTTGGATCATGGCCACCGAAGTGTTGGCAGTCGGTTTGGACCTGAGCTTCGCGCCGGTGCTGGACCTCGATCATCAGCGCAGCGCCGTGGTGGGCACCCGTTCCTTCGAGGGCGACCCCGAGCGCGCCGCGTTGCTGGCGGGCGCCTTTATCCGTGGCATGAACAGCGCCGGCATGGCGGCCACGGGTAAGCATTTTCCCGGGCACGGCTGGGCCGAGGCGGACTCCCACGTAGCGATCCCCAACGACGAGCGTAGCCTCGACGAGATTCGCGCCAAGGACCTGGTGCCTTTCGCGCGCCTGAGCAAGCAATTGGCGGCAGTGATGCCGGCCCACGTCATCTACCCTCAGGTCGATGCCCAGCCGGCCGGGTTCTCCCGCCGTTGGCTGCAAGAGATCCTGCGCGGTGAATTGCAATTCGACGGCGTCATCTTCAGTGACGACCTGTCGATGGCTGGTGCGCACGTGGTGGGCGATGCCGCGAGCCGGATCGAAGCGGCGCTGTCGGCCGGTTGCGACATGGGCCTGGTGTGTAACGACCGGGCGGCGGCCGAGCTGGCCTTGAGCGCGGCCCAGTGTCTGAAAGTGACACCGTCGGCGCGTATTGCGCGGATGCGCGGCCAGGCGTTCGCTTGCACCGACTATCGCCAGGATCCGCGCTGGCTGGCGGCGCTCGGCGCACTCAAGGATGCCCAGCTGATCGATTAAGGACTTTTGCGATGACGGTTTACGCGATTATCGGCGGTACCGGCCTGACCCGGCTCGAAGGCTTGAGCATTCACCAATCCTTGCCCCTGGACACGCCTTATGGCGCTCCGTCGGCGGATATCCAGAAGGGTGAATACGCCGGGCGCGAGGTGTTGTTTCTGGCGCGCCACGGTCATCCGCATCGCTTCCCGCCGCATCAGGTGAACTATCGGGCCAATCTCTGGGCGCTGAAGCAGGCTGGCGCCGAGGCGATTCTGGCGGTCAATGCGGTGGGTGGCATTCATCCGGCGATGGGTTCCGGGCATTTCTGCGTGCCGCATCAACTGATCGACTACACCAGCGGTCGCGAGCATACCTATTTTGCCGACGACCTGGAGCAGGTCACCCACATCGACTTCAGCTATCCCTACAGCGAGTCGCTGCGCCAGCAGTTGATCGCCGCCTTGGAGGCCGAAGGCTGCGAATTCAGCAGCCAGGGTGTGTACGCCTGCACCCAGGGCCCACGCCTGGAAACCGTGGCGGAGATCGCCCGCCTGGAGCGTGACGGTTGCGACATCGTCGGTATGACCGGCATGCCGGAAGCGGCGCTGGCCCGTGAGCTGGAACTGGACTACGCCTGTCTGGCGCTGGTGGTGAACCCGGCGGCGGGCAAGTCCGTGACTGTGATTAGCATGGCTGAGATCGAGCAGGCGTTGCAGGACGGCATGGGCAAGGTGAAGTCGACGCTGGCGCGAGTCCTCGCGGCCAATCGGTAACCGCTGCCGAAGGCTGCGATCGAGCGCGTAGCGCTCGTAAAACCTGAATCCGCGCTATTCACACCTGCTGCGCAGCTGATTGCAGGCTGCGCCAGGGGTACAGGATCAACGTCCGCCTTTCTTGTCGGGCAGCGGGGCGAAGAGGGCTTCGATGTCTTCGCTCTGCAGCTTCCAGTCCCCGGCCTTACGCCCATCCAGCACACCCGCGGCCAGATCGGATTTCTCCTGCTGCAGGTGCTGGATTTTTTCTTCCACCGTGCCGCGGGCAATCAGCTTGTAGACGAACACTGGCTTCTCCTGGCCGATCCGATAGGCGCGGTCGGTGGCCTGGTTTTCCGTGGCTGGGTTCCACCAGGGGTCGTAGTGGATCACGGTGTCGGCCTCGGTCAAATTGAGGCCGACGCCGCCGGCTTTCAGGCTGATCAGGAAGATCTGCAGCTTGCCGCTCTGGAAGTCCCTGACCGGCGTGCGACGGTCGCGGGTCTGCCCGGTCAGCAGGGCATAGGCGACGTTGCGGCGTTTCAGCTCGGCTTCGATCAGACTCAGCATCGAGGTGAATTGCGAGAACAGCAGGATGCGCCGGCCCTCGTCGAACAGCTCCTCGAGCATCTCCATCAGGCTGTCGAGTTTGCCGGAGGAGCTGCCCCGTGTCGGCACCGCATCTTCGTTGACCAGGCGCAGGTCGCAACACACCTGGCGCAGTTTCAGCAGCGCTTCAAGAATGATGATCTGGCTGCGGGCCACGCCTTTGCGGGTGATCTCGTCGCGGACTTTCTTGTCCATGGCCAGGCGCATGGTTTCGTACACATCGCGCTGGGCTTCATTGAGCTCCACCCAGTGGATGATCTCGGTCTTGGGCGGCAGCTCGGTGGCCACCTGTTCCTTGGTGCGACGCAACAGGAAGGGCTTGATCCGCCCGTTGAGGTGCTGCAGGCGCACTTCGCTGGCGTGCTTTTCGATCGGTACGCGGTAGTCGCGATTGAAGCTTTTCACGTCCCCCAGCCAGCCGGGCAGCAGGAAGTGGAACAGCGACCACAGCTCGCCCAGGTGATTCTCCAGCGGCGTGCCGCTCAGGCACAGGCGCTGCCGGGCATTGAGCTCGCGCGCGGCCTGGGCTGCCTTGCTCGACGGGTTCTTGATGTATTGCGCCTCATCCAGCACCAGGACATGCAGGGGCAGGGCGGCGAGCTGTTCGACATCCTTGGGCAGCAGTGCGTAGGTGGTCAGGATCAGGTCGTAGTCGGCCAGCCGGGCGAAGTGCTTCTTGCGGCCGGCGCCATACAGGGCCAGGACCTTGAGCTGCGGCGTGAAGTGCGCCGCCTCGTCGAGCCAGTTGGGGATCAGGCTGGTGGGCATCACCACCATGCACGGCCGATCCAGGCGCCCGGCGTTCTTTTCGCTGAGCACGTGGGCCAGGGTCTGCAGGGTTTTGCCCAGGCCCATGTCGTCGGCCAGGATGCCGCCGACTTCCAGCTGGCGCAGGGACTGCATCCAGCTCAGGCCTTCGAGCTGATAGGGGCGCAGGGTGGCGTTCAGGCCTTCCGGCGCGGGGGCCGAGTAGTCCTTGATATCCCGCAGTCGCTGGGCGAAGGAGCGGATGTGTTCGCCGCCTTCCCAGAGCAGGGGCAGGTCTTCCAGTGGATTGAGGCGGGTCGCGTCGGCGCTGCTCAGGCGCAGCGTGGTTTCGCCGGGCTCCTGCAGATAGAACTCACCGAGGGTGGCCAGCACCGGTTTCAGTCGGCCGTAGGGCAGTGCCACCTGCAGGGGGCCGTTGGGCGAGTTGGGGCGCCCGGGAATGTTCACCAGGATCAACTCGTCGTCCCGGCGTCTGGCCAGGCGTTCCGGATTGAGAATCTCGGTGTGGGAGCGCATCAGATTGAGCAGGATCGGCAGCAGGCTCAGGCGTTCGCCATTGACGATGATGCCCAGTTCCAGGTCGAACCAGTCGCGCCCCGGGGCTTCGTCCACCGTGGCGTACCAGTCGTCCACGGCGGTCAGGTCGAAGCCGAAGTCGTCGTCGATCTGCAGCTCCCAACCCTGGCTGCGCAGCTTGGGCAATTCGTTGAGGGTGAAGGTCAGCCAGGCGCTGTCGTTGACCATTTCATACAGCTCGCCGGCGCTTTCCGGCAGGGCCTTGCTCTGCCGGGTGGCGATCTTGAAACCCAGCGCCCGCAGCTGTTCGCGATAGCGTTGTTCGACTTCCGGCTGGCGCTTGATGCGCAGGGTCTGGTGTTCCTGGCGAATCAGTACGTCGGCGTTTTTCTGCCCGCTGACGTATTCCTCCAGGTAGCTGAACGACAGCGCGGCACGGTGCTGGATGTAGCGCTGCATCTTGCCATTGCGCGGTTCGAAGGCGCTGAACTCAATGCTGGCCAGCCACAGTCGGGGCACTGGCTGCACGTTGTCCACGATCTGTTGCGGCAGCGGGGCGGGGCTGCGGTTTTCCAGCACGGCCTGGAGTTTTTCCAGCAGCTCGGCGTCTTTCGCCGCCGCCGGGTAGGCCAGGGTTTCCTCGATTTTCAGCAGCACCGCGGCAATGTGTTTGCAATTGCTGCGCACCGGGCAGGTGCAGGAGGCTTCGACCATCAGCAAGGTGTTCTTGGCCGACTCGCGCAGGCTGATGGTCTGCCGGTAGACATTGCCCCCCGAACCTTCGCAACTGGCGGTGATGGTGCTGTCGCCGGCCTGGACGATCCTGACGCGGTTCTCCAGAGCGTAGCGACGGCCACGCTCCAGGGCCTGTTCCTTGAATCGGCTGACCCAGGACGGTGCCAGGGGTTTGGTCAGGGTCGGGGACATAGGGACTTCTGTCAGTCCACGATTTCAGGAGGCGCCTCGCGTGGCGCGGGGGCCGACAGCGAGGTGATCTTGATCAGCAGGGCCAGGTGACCGTTGTCGAGGTAGTTGAGCTGGCCGTTCTTGGTATGGCTTTCCTGCTTCAGGCGTTCGCTGGCGGTCACCAGGCCGTTACCGTCGATCTGGTTGACCCAGAACTGCGCATCCACATCGGTGAAGCGCCCGAGCTTGAGGGTCAGGGTGCCCTCGATCGGGAACTGGCCGAACTGTTCCCGGCCCTCGCTGACCGCGATTTTCACCGGGTTTTCGTCCAGCGCCTGCTGCCAGGCCTTGTGCATCAGCACGCTGTAGTCGCCGCTGGCGGTGAGTTTCTCGACCACGCTGCCCAGCGCCGGAGTGCGCTGGCTGTCGGCACCCAGGCGTTGGGCGCCGGCGGCCCAGTCTTCGGGGGCAGCGCGGCTGACGATGGCGGGAACCGCGTTCTGCCGCACCAGAATCATTTCGACCTGATACATGTCGGCAAACGCCGAGGGAGCGACCAGGGTCAGGAGCAAGGTCAGTGAGCGAAACAGGCGCATGGGGCGTCCTTCAAGCAGTTTTCGGGGTGAGGCGCTCGAACAGCGCCTCCAATGTGTTGAAGCGTTCTTCCGGACGTTCCATCGGCACCATGAATTTGAACAGCGTGGCGCCTTCAAATTTGTAGCGATTGGGTTGGCCCTGGATGAGTTTGATCAGCGCCAGCGGGTCCACCGGGGTATCGGCGGCGAACTCCAGACGACCGCCTTGCGGGCCACCGTCGACCTTCTTGATACCCAGTTGCTCGGCCTGCAGTTTCAGCAGGGTCAGGCGCACCAGGTTCTTGGTCGGTTCCGGCAACAGGCCGAAGCGGTCGATCATCTCCACTTGCAGGTCTTTCAGGCCGTCTTCGTCGGTGGCCGAGGCGATGCGCTTGTAGAGGATCAGCCGCGCATGCACATCCGGCAGGTAGTCTTCGGGAATCAGCGCCGGCAGGCGCAGGTTGATTTCCGGACCGCCGCCCAGAGGCTGGTCGAGGTTCGGCTGCTCGCCCTTGCGGATGGCTTTCACCGCGCGCTCGAGCATCTCCATATAAAGGGTGAAGCCCACTGCCTGGATCTGCCCGCTTTGGCCATCGCCCAGCAGTTCGCCGGCGCCGCGGATCTCCAGGTCGTTGGTGGCGAGCACGAAGCCGGCGCCGAGGTCCTGGGTATTGGCGATCGCCTCCAGGCGCTTTTCCGCGTCCGGGGTGATCTGCTGGCGCGGTGGCGTCAGCAGGTAGGCGTAGGCCTGGTGGTGACTGCGACCGACCCGGCCGCGTAACTGGTGCAGCTGGGCCAGGCCGAACTTGTCGGCGCGCTCGATGATGATGGTGTTGGCGCTCGGCACGTCGATGCCGGTCTCGATGATGGTCGAGGCGATCAGCACGTTGAAGCGCTTGTGGTAGAAGTCGCTCATCACCTGTTCGAGTTCGCGTTCGCGCATCTGCCCGTGGCCGATGCCGATGCGCGCTTCCGGCACCAGTTCGGCGAGGTCGGCGGCGCATTTCTCGATGGTCTTCACATCGTTGTGCAGGTAGTAGACCTGGCCGCCGCGCAGCAGCTCGCGGAGCAGGGCCTCTTTGACCGTGCTCTTGTTCTGCTCCATGACGAAGGTGCGCACCGACAGGCGTCGGGCCGGCGGCGTGGCGATGATCGACAGGTCGCGCATGCCCGACACCGCCATGTTCAGCGTGCGCGGAATCGGCGTGGCGGTCAGGGTCAGGATGTCGACCTCGCTGCGCAGGGCCTTGAGCTGCTCTTTCTGGCGCACGCCGAAGCGGTGTTCTTCGTCGATGATCACCAGCCCGAGGTTCTTGATCTTCACATCGTCCTGCAGCAGCTTGTGGGTGCCGATGACGATGTCGATCTTGCCTTCGGCCAGGTCGGCCACCGCGGCATTCACTTCCTTGGCGGACTTGAAGCGGCTCATCACTTCCACGCTCACCGGCCAGTCGGCGAAGCGGTCGCGGAAGCTGTTGTAGTGCTGCTGGGCGAGCAGGGTGGTGGGTACCAGGATCGCCACTTGCCTGCCACCGTGCACGGCGATGAAGGCGGCGCGCATCGCCACTTCGGTCTTGCCGAAGCCGACGTCGCCGCAGACCAGGCGATCCATCGGCTTGGCCGCGAGCATGTCCTCGCGCACCGCTTCGATGGTGGTTTGCTGGTCGGGGGTTTCTTCGAACGGGAAGCCGGCGCTGAAGGTGGCGTAGTCGGCTTTCGGGTCGGCGAAGGCATAACCTTCGCGGGCCGCGCGGCGAGCGTAGATGTCCAGCAGCTCGGCAGCGACATCGCGTACCTGTTCGGCGGCCTTGCGCTTGGCTTTCTGCCAGGTTTCCGAACCCAGGCGGTGCAGCGGCGCCAGGGCGTCGTCGCTACCGGTGTAGCGGGCGATCAAGTGCAGGTTGGCCACCGGCACATAGAGCTTGGCGCCCTCGGCGTATTCCAGGGTGAGGAATTCGGCGGCCTGGTTGTCGATTTCCAGGGTGGCCAGGCCCAGGTAGCGGCCCACGCCGTGATCGATATGCACCACCGGCGCGCCTTCGCGCAGCTCGGTGAGGTTCTTGATCACCGCATCGTTGTTGGCGTCGGCACGTTTTTCCCGACGCCGGCGCTGCATCACGCGCTGGCCGAATAGCGGGCTTTCGGCCACCAGCGCCAGGGCCGGATCGTCCAGCAGCAAGCCTTCGTCCAGCGGCGCGATGGTGATCGCCAGGCGGTCCTTGCCGGCCACGAAGTCCGGCCAGCTGTCGACGGTCTTCGGCCGCAGCTTCAGGCGCTCCAGCAACTCCAGCAGCACCTCGCGGCGCCCGGCGGATTCGGCGGTGAACAGCACGCGTCCGGAGAACTCGTCGAGGAAGTTCGCCAGGGCCGCCAGCGGCTGGTTGGCCTTGGCTTCGATGGCGAGGTTGGGCAGGGGCTGCGCCGGGAAGCGCTCGCGGCCGCCACCGGCCTCGATGTCCTGCTGGCTGGCGACCACCCGTGGCCAGCTTTTCAGGCGGGCGAAGCAGTCTTCCACCGGCAGGAACAACTCGGCGGGCGGCAATAAAGGACGGGACGGGTCGACGCGGCGTTCTTCGTAACGGTTGCGCACGTCGTTCCAGAAGTTCTCGGCCGCCTGTTCGATGCCCGGCAGGGAGAACACCTGGGTGTCCTGGGGCAGGTAGTCGAACAGGGTCGAAGTGTCTTCGAAGAACAGCGGCAGGTAATACTCGATACCGGCCGGGGTGATCCCGCTGCTCAGGTCCTGGAAGATCGGGCAGCGGCGGAAGTCGACGTCGAAGCGCTCGCGGAAACGGGCCTTGAAGCGGGTGACGGCCTCTTTCTGCAGCGGGAACTCTTTCGCCGGCAGCAGGCGCACCGAATCGACCTTGTCGATGGAGCGCTGGTTTTCCGGATCGAAGGTGCGCAGGGTCTCGATTTCATCGTCGAACAGGTCGATGCGATAAGGCAGTTTGCTGCCCATCGGGAACAGGTCGATCAAGGCGCCGCGCACCGCGAACTCGCCGTGCTCGTAGACCGTGTCGACACAGCGATAGCCGCTGGCTTCCAGGCGGGTACGCATCTGTTCGACATCCAGCTTCTGGCCGATGTCCAGTACCAGGCTGCTGCCCAGCAGGAACTTGGTCGGCGCCAGGCGATGCAGGGCGGTGGTGATCGGCACCACCAGCACACCGTGCTCCAGCTCCGGCAGCCGGTACAGGCTGGCGATCCGCTGAGAGATGATGTCCTGGTGTGGCGAGAACAGGTCGTAGGGCAGGGTTTCCCAGTCCGGGAAATGCAGCACGGGCAAATCCGGGGCGAAGAAACTCAGCTCCTGCTCCAGCCGTTCGGCACTTTGGCTGTCGGCGGTCAGCAGCAGGGTGAAGCGCTTGGCGGCGCTGGCAGCCTCGGCAATGGCCAGGCTGAGGGCGGCACCGGGCAGGTTGCCCCAGTGTTGTTTGCCGGCGGCGGCAGGGAGTTGCGGTAGACGCAGAACGGGCACGGAAGGTTGAGCTCCAGCGTTGCGACAAAGTCGGTAATTGTAGCGGTCCGGCGTACCGGCTGTCAGTTGCTGATGTGTCTATTACGCGGTTGTGGAAAATGTAGTGGTTATGACAAAAAAACGCGTTTTTTGGTGGGGAATGTAGTGCCGAATCGGGGCGGTGTTACGGAGGGTTACAGACAACGCTGGATTGCCGCGCAAAATGAGGCCCTTCTGAAACCCGCGTATTTACTGGGCTGGAGCGGGGCGTGATTTTTCCGGATGGAGTTTTGTTACGTTCTGCGCGACAGGCGCGCATTGCTACGCAGGGGACTCGGCGGCATAATGTAGCCCCTTTTTTCAGCCCCTACATGTGGAAGGTTCCCGTGACTCAGAAGCCCGACCAGTGTCTTGGTGAATGGATCGACCGTGAAGCGCTCGCAGAAGCGATGATTCCGCTTATCGGTCAGCTCTACCGCAATAACAATGTGGTGAGTTCGATCTATGGCCGCAGCCTGATCAACCAGTCTGTCATCGCGATTCTCAAAGCTCACCGCTTTGCTCGCCATCGTTCTTCCGACGATAGCGAACTCTCCGTCCACGAAACATTCCCACTGCTCAAGGCCATGAGCGAGCTCAAGCTCGGCGCTGCCTCGGTGGACCTGGGCAAGTTGGCGTTCAAATTCCGCAACGAAGGCAATGGCCGCACCGCCGAGCAATTCGTTCGCGAAGAGCTGGCTGACGTGGTTGGCCAGCAAAACGCTTCGCCCCGCAAAGGCACCGACGTGGTCCTGTACGGCTTCGGTCGTATCGGCCGTCTGCTGGCGCGCATCCTGATCGAGAAAACCGGTGGCGGCGACGGCCTGCGCCTGCGCGCCATCGTGGTGCGCAAAGGCGCCGAAAACGACCTGACCAAGCGCGCCAGCCTGCTGCGTCGCGACTCGGTACACGGTTCGTTCAACGGCACCATCACCATCGACGAAGCCAACAACACCATCACCGCCAACGGCAACCTGATCCAGGTTATCTACGCGAAGAACCCGACCGAGGTGGACTACACCCAGTACGGCATCAAAGACGCGCTGCTGGTGGACAACACCGGTGTATGGCGCGACGCCGATGGCCTGGGTCAGCACCTGGCCTGCCCGGGTATCGACCGCGTCGTTCTGACCGCGCCTGGCAAAGGCAAGCTGAAGAACATCGTTCACGGTATCAACCACGCTGAAATCACCGCTGACGACAAGATCGTGTCCGCCGCTTCCTGCACCACCAACGCCATCGTGCCGGTGCTCAAGGCCGTGAACGACAAGTTCGGCATCGTCAACGGTCACGTCGAAACCGTTCACTCGTACACCAACGACCAGAACCTGATCGACAACTTCCACAAGGGCGATCGTCGTGGCCGTAGCGCCGCGCTGAACATGGTCATCACCGAGACCGGTGCTGCTACCGCTGCTGCCAAGGCCCTGCCTGAGCTGGCCGGCAAGCTGACCGGTAACGCGATCCGCGTTCCGACGCCAAACGTGTCGATGGCCATTCTCAACCTGAACCTTGAGAAAGCCGCTACCCGTGAAGAGATGAACGAGTACCTGCGCTACATGGCGCTGCACTCCGATCTGCACAAGCAGATCGACTTCGTCAATTCCCAGGAAGTGGTTTCCACCGACTTCGTCGGCTCGCGCCACGCCGGTGTGGTGGACGCTGAAGCGACCATCACCCAGGATAACCGCGTTGTTCTGTACGTCTGGTACGACAACGAATTCGGTTACAGCTGCCAGGTGGTTCGCGTGATGGAAGACATGGCTGGTGTGAACCCGCCTGCGTTCCCGCGCTAAGCCTTAGCCGCACATGAAAACGCCCCGACTTGTCGGGGCGTTTTTGTTTGTGGCGTTTGCTTGGGTGCGCTTGTATCTGCTCGGGTGTTATTGCGGGCAAGCCTCGCTCCTACAGAAGCATGAGGTCGCCCGCGATAGCGTCCTGTCAGGCGCCGTCGGCTACCGCTGCCTGTGCGCTGCGCAGTTCGTGGCGATTGCCGCGGAACAGCACCAGGGTCGCAATCAGGCCCAGCACCGCCGCGCCGCTGAGCCAGATGCCCGGCGCGGCCTTGTTGTCCAGTACATGGATCAGGTAGGTGCAGGCTGCTGGCGTGAAGCCGCCAAAGGTGGCAGTGGCCAGGCTGTAGGCCAGGGAGAAGCCGGTGGTACGCACTTCAACCGGCATGATTTCGGTAAGGGCCACCACCATGGCGCCGTTGTAGGAGCCATAGAGGAAGGACAGCCACAGCTCGACGATCAGCAGGTGGCTGAAACTCGGATTGGCCACCAGCCAGGACAGTGCCGGGTAAGCCGTCAGGATCGCCAGGACGGTTGCCGCCAGCAGCAGCGGCTTGCGCCCGACCTTGTCCGAGACGGCGCCCATCACCGGCAGCCAGAAGAAGTTCGACAGGCCGATGCACACGGTGACCAGCAGAGCGTCGAGGTCCGACAGCTGCAGTTCGGCCTTGCCGAAGGTCGGGGTGTAGGCGGTGATCAGGTAGAAGGACACGGTGGTCATCACCACCAGCGCCATGCCGGCCAGGACGATGCCGAAGTTCTGGCCGATGGAGCGGATGATTTCCTGCAGGGTAGGGCGGTGCTTGCGTGCCTGGAACTCTGGGGTTTCTTCCAGCGAGCGACGGATCATGAAGATCGCCGGCACTATCATGCAGCCCACCAGGAACGGCACGCGCCAGCCCCAGTCGCCCATTTGCTCCGGACTCAGCCAGTGGTTCAGGCCCACGCCCAGCAGGCCGGCGAAGACCACGGCGGCCTGTTGGCTCGCCGATTGCCAGCTGACGAAGAAGCCCTTGCGGCCCGGGGTGGAGATTTCCGCCAGGTAAACCGAGACGCCTCCCAGCTCCACCCCGGCAGAGAACCCTTGTAGCAAGCGGCCGAGCAGCACCAGCAACGGCGCGGCGACGCCGAGGGTGGCATAACCCGGGACGCAGGCGATCAGCACGGTGCCCGCGGCCATGAGCAGCAGGGTGATGATCAGGCCCCGGCGCCGGCCATGGCGGTCGATATAGGCGCCGAGAAAGATCGCACCCAGCGGGCGCATCAGGAAGCCGGCGCCGAAGGTCGCCAGCGACAGCATCAATGACGCGAAAGCACTGTCGGCAGGGAAGAAGGTCTTGGCGATGGCCGTGGCGTAGAAGCCATAGACCATGAAGTCGAACATCTCCAGAAAGTTGCCGCTGACAACGCGAAAGATCGCCTTGCCTTTGCCCGTGGTCGTGGACATTTTATTCACTCACTTTGGCTATTTTGTTAGCGATCCCTGGTCGTTACCCGTCCTGGTTGCACGGTCTGGGGCGGCTAAGCCGCAGGCCAGACAGTTTGTAACAATATGTGTATGGGTCTGCCGAGGCAACAAAAACTCTTAGCTTGCTTGCTAAGTAGATGGAAGCCTTGGGATTTATTGCCAGTCAGCTCGCCGAATAAACCCGCAGGAGCGAGCTCGCGATGGGCAGGGTTCGGCCTGCATCAAATCCGCGGCGGCTGCCGCATAATGGCCCGCCCTGGTCGGACGAAGCCGAGGGGGAAATCGATTGTCGGGAGGCGAAGCTTTGCTGGGTGGATCTTGGGTGCGAGGGTGGGTCCCTGTCGTTTTGGTCATGGCCCTGGCTGCATGTGATCAGGGCGATTCGCTGGAAAGCTTCGGCGGCCCGACCATGGGCAGCACCTACTCGATCAAGTACGTAAGGCGGGCAGGGCAGGCTGCGCCGAGTGAGGTGCAGGCCCAGGTCGAGCAGATCCTCGCGCAGATCGACCGGCAGATGTCGACCTATCGCAGCGACTCGGACATCGAACGCTTCAACGACCTACCGGCCAATAGCTGCCAGGCGATGCCGGTGGCGGTCCTGCGCTTGATCGAGGTTGGTCAGCAGTTGTCGCGGGACAGCCAGGGCTCCTTCGATCTGACGGTCGAGCCCTTGCTCAACCTCTGGGGCTTCGGTCCGCAGGGGCGCGGGGAGGCGGTGCCGAGCGATGAGGCACTGGCGCAGGCGCGGCAACGAGTCGGCTATACCCATCTGCGCATCGAGGGCGACCAGCTGTGCAAGGACGCAGCGGTCGAGGTGGATTTCAACAGCATCGCCGCCGGTTACGCGGTGGACCGGATTGCCGCCAGGCTCGCGGAAATGGGCATCGACAGTTACCTGGCCGAAGCCACGGGCGAGCTCAAGGCCGTCGGCAGGAAACCCGACGGTTCGGCATGGCGCATAGCCCTGGAGGAGCCGCGGGACGATCGACAGGTGGCCGAGCGGGTCATAGCTGTCGACGGTTATGGGGTTTCGACTTCCGGCGACTACCGCAATTATTTCCAGCGCGACGGGCAGCGTTATTCCCACACCTTCGATGCCCGCACCGGCAGACCTGTCGAACATGGGCTGGCCTCGGTCACGGTGATTCATCCCGCGGCCGTGATGGCCGATGGTCTGTCGACCCTGCTGCTGATTCTCGGCCCCGAGCGCGGTTGGGATTACGCAGAAAAACACGATATCGCCGCATTTTTTGTGATTCGCGCCGATACAGGCTTCGTCACACGCAGCAACCGCGCGTTTGATCGCCTGTTTGCCGGACAAAAGCAGTAATCTTGCGCGGTGCCGCGGCGCGATGTCGCAGGCAAAAGTAGCCGGCGACGCGACCAAGGGTTAATGTGCGCGGCGTTGACGCTTCTATAGACTGTGCCCGGGTTCGTAACCGAGCCAAATTGATCCTTCATGCCGCTGGCCGCGACATGATTTAGCCGCAGGCGCCACATCGGGTGCCGCGGCCTGTTCTGAGGAGTACGCATGGCTGTCTACAACTACGACGTAGTGGTGCTGGGTTCAGGCCCCGCTGGAGAAGGTGCGGCAATGAACGCCGCGAAAGCAGGACGCAAGGTAGCGATGGTCGATAGCCGTCGCCAGGTCGGCGGCAACTGCACCCACCTGGGCACCATCCCGTCCAAGGCCTTGCGTCACTCGGTCCGGCAGATCATGCAGTTCAACACCAACCCGATGTTCCGGGCCATCGGCGAGCCGCGCTGGTTCTCGTTCCCCGACGTACTGAAAAGCGCCGAGAAGGTCATCTCCAAGCAGGTGGCCTCGCGCACCGGTTACTACGCGCGTAACCGGGTCGACGTGTTCTTCGGCACCGGCAGCTTCGCCGACGAGCAGACCATCGAAGTGGTCTGCGCCAACGGTGTGGTCGAGAAACTGGTGGCCAAGCACATCATCATCGCCACCGGCTCGCGTCCGTATCGCCCGGCCGATATCGATTTCCACCACCCGCGCATCTACGATAGCGACACCATCCTCAGCCTCGGCCACACCCCGCGCAAACTCATCGTTTACGGCGCTGGCGTGATCGGCTGTGAATACGCCTCGATCTTCAGTGGCCTGGGGGTACTGGTCGAACTGGTGGACAACCGCGGCCAGTTGCTGAGCTTCCTGGATTCCGAGATTTCCCAGGCGCTGAGCTACCACTTCAGCAACAACAACATCACCGTGCGCCACAACGAGGAATACGACCGCGTCGAAGGCCTCGACAATGGCGTGATCCTGCACCTCAAGTCGGGCAAGAAGATCAAGGCCGACGCCTTGCTCTGGTGCAATGGCCGGACCGGCAATACCGACCGACTGGGCATGGAAAACATCGGGGTCAAGGTCAACAGCCGCGGCCAG
The DNA here is from genome assembly GCF_017349775.1 of Pseudomonas sp. GW460-12-10-14-TSB1. Lineage (NCBI taxonomy): Bacteria > Pseudomonadati > Pseudomonadota > Gammaproteobacteria > Pseudomonadales > Pseudomonadaceae > Pseudomonas > Pseudomonas sp. GW460-12-10-14-TSB1. Next base: position 40,859 of record NZ_JACNAC010000017.1, on the reverse strand, counting down.
ATCGAGGTGGACGAGAACTACCGCACCTGCGTGCAGAACATCTACGGTGCCGGCGACGTGATCGGCTGGCCGAGCCTGGCCAGTGCCGCCCATGACCAGGGGCGTTCGGCCGCCGGCAGCATCGTCGACAACGGCAGCTGGCGCTTCGTCAACGATGTACCGACCGGGATCTACACCATTCCGGAGATCAGCTCGATCGGCAAGAACGAGCAGGAGCTGACCCAGGCCAAGGTGCCGTACGAAGTGGGCAAGGCCTTCTTCAAGAGCATGGCCCGCGCGCAGATCGCCGGTGAGCCGCAAGGCATGCTGAAGATCCTGTTCCACCGCGAAACCCTGGAAGTCCTGGGCGTGCACTGCTTCGGCTACCAGGCTTCGGAGATCGTGCACATCGGCCAGGCGATCATGAACCAGCCGGGTGAACTCAATACCCTGAAGTACTTCGTCAACACCACGTTCAACTACCCGACCATGGCCGAAGCCTATCGGGTAGCCGCTTACGACGGCCTCAACCGGCTTTTTTGAGCGACTCCGGCCGGTGGCCTGAGCCGGCCGGGGAGACCGATTTCAGTAACTCTCGAGCGTGGCGCTGGCCAAACCGGGAAAGTCTGTAATCAGGCTGTCTACGCCGAAGTCGGCGAGCCTGCGCATCAGCGCAGGCTCGTTGACTGTCCACACCGACACATGCAAGCCCTGACGCTGCGCCCGCTGCAGCCGCTCCGGGGTGCAGAGTGTCCAGTTCAACGCCAGCATCTCGCAGCCGTAGCTTTGCGCGACCTTCAACGGGTCGAGCCAGGCGTATTCGGCGACCAGCCCGCGCGACAGGTCCGGGGTCAGCTCGACAGCCGCCTTGAGCACTTCCCGTGAGCTGGAGGTGACGGTGACCTTGTCCAGCAGGCCGAAGCGCTGCGCCATTTCGCGAATCGCCAACACCGTGGTGGCGGCACGGGTGCGCGAGGCGCTCTTGACCTCCAGCTGCCAGTGCTCGAAATCGCACTTCTCGAACAGTTCTTCCAGGCGCGGGATCGGACAGGGCTTGACCCAGCCCGGGCCACCCTTGCGGGCATCGTAGGTCACCAGTTCCTCGGCGCTGTGTTCGACCACCTTGCCGCGGCGGTCGGTGGTGCGCTTGAGGGTCGGGTCGTGGATCACCATCAGCTCGCCGTCCATGGACAGGTGCAGGTCCAGTTCGCAACGGCGCACGCCATGCTTGAGGCACTGCTGGAAGCTGGTCAGGGTGTTTTCCGGTGCTTCGCCTTTAGCGCCGCGGTGGCCATAAATCAGGGTCACGATTGCTCCTTCATGGAAATTGTTCCATTAGATGGTCAGTGCTGCGCGATGGTGCCACAGGTCAGTCAGCTGCCGGGTCGTTCTGCTCTCGGGCCTGGCGACGCTCCTGGGCCTGCTTCTGCAGGATATAGCGAGCCAGCAGCTGGCGTTGGGCGTCGGTCAATGCTTCGAACTCGGTACCGATTTCGAACGTGCCGAAACTGCGGGTTTCACAGTGGGTGACCTTGGCCCGCAGCAACAGGCCCAAAGCCTGGGGCATCAGCAGCAGCTTGACGGCCAGGTGGGTGCCGGCAGGGTAGGACAGGTGATGCTCGAACTCGATGCCGCCTTCGGAGAGAATCACCCGCTGCGGCTCGCCGAATTTGCCGAGCACGGTCTGCGCCACCACCTGGCTGAGCAGGTCGATGCGCTTGTTCATGGTCTTGAGGTAGTTGGCCAGGGTCCGGTCGCGCTCGCTGACCTGGCGCAGCAGGTGCTGCGATTCGAATTCGCTCAGATGCAGCTCGCTGAGCAGGTTGAACAGCGGCGACGCATCCTGCAACACTTCCTTGCTCGCCGCTTCGTGGGCGGACAAGGGGCTAATTTCCAGTGCGATCGTGTCCTCGATACGGTAGTATTCGCGGCGATCTTCTTCATCTAATGTCGACATGGCGAACCCATGGTAGCGGCGGTGGTCTGAGTGTAAAGCTGCTTACCAGGACCCGCCACAAGGACGTCTTCTTTTCCTCCGAACAAGCCCCGACATGTTCAGACCTCTCTTCGTATTCATTGGCACGCGTTATACCCGTGCAAAGCGCCGCAATCATTTCGTGTCATTCATTTCCCTGACCTCGATGATCGGCCTCGCCCTTGGCGTGGTCGTGATGATCGTCGTGTTGTCGGTGATGAATGGCTTCGACCATGAGATGCGCACCCGTGTGCTGGGCATGGTGCCCCACGCGACCATCGAGTCCGGTGAGCCGATCAGCGACTGGCAAGGCTTGGCCGACAAGGTCAAGCAGAACCCCAAGGTGCTGGCGGTTGCGCCGTTCACCCAGATGCAGGGGTTGCTGACCAATAACGGCCAGGTGCAGAAAGTCCTGCTCAACGCCATCGATCCGGCCAAGGAACGCCAGGTTTCGATCATCGATAACTTCATGAAGCAGGGCAAGCTGGACGACCTGGCGCCCGGCAGCTTCGGCATCGTGATCGGCGATAAGGCGGCGACCAAGCTGGGGGTTGGCCTGGGCGACAAGCTGACCTTCGTCGCACCCGAGGTCACGGTGACCCCGGCCGGGATGTTCCCGCGCATGAAGCGTTTTACCGTGGTCGGCATCTTCCATGTCGGCGCCGGCGAGCTGGACGGCTATCTGGGCCTGACCAACCTCGACGACCTGGGCCGCCTGCATCGCTGGAAGCCGGATCAGGTCCAGGGCCTGCGCCTGAAGTTCGACGACCTGTTCCAGGCGCCACGCACCGCCTGGGAAATTGCCGAGCAGTTGGGCGAGAACCAGTACTACGCCCGTGACTGGACCCGTACCCACGGCAACCTGTACCAGGCCATCCGCATGGAAAAAGCCATGATCGGCCTGCTGTTGCTGCTGATCGTCGCCGTGGCCGCCTTCAACATCATCTCCACCCTGGTGATGGTGGTGAACGACAAGAAGGGCGATATCGCAATCCTGCGCACCCTGGGCGCGACGCCGGCTACCATCATGGCGACCTTCATGGTCCAGGGCACGGTGATCGGCGTGATCGGTACCTTGATCGGCGCCGTGGTTGGGATGTTCGCGGCGTTGAACGTCAGCGCGGCGATCTCCGCCCTCGAAGGCCTGATCGGGCACAAATTCCTCAATGCCGACGTGTACTTCATCGACTACCTGCCATCGCAACTGATGGCCGAAGACGTGTTGATGGTCTGCGGCGCGGCACTGGTACTGAGTTTCCTCGCCACCCTGTATCCAGCCTGGCGTGCCGCGCGCACCCAGCCTGCGGAGGCGCTACGTTATGAGTGAGTTGGGCATGAGTGAAAAAGCAATTCTGAGCTGCCGCGACCTGGGCAAGTCCTATGAGGAAGGTCCGGAGTCAGTGGTGGTGTTGTCCGGCCTGCAACTGGAGTTGCACCCGGGCGAGCGCGTGGCGATCGTCGGCACCTCCGGTTCGGGCAAAAGTACCTTGCTCAACCTGCTGGGCGGCCTCGACACGCCAACCAAGGGCAGCGTTTGGCTCGACGGTGAAGAGCTTTCGGCACTGAGCGAGAAGGGCCGCGGCCTGTTGCGCAACCGCTCCCTCGGTTTCGTTTACCAGTTCCACCACTTGCTGCCGGAATTCACCGCGTTGGAAAACGTCTGCATGCCGCTGCTGATCGGCAAGACCGCGATCCCGGAGGCCCGTCAGCGGGCCACGGCCTTGCTGGAGCGGGTAGGGCTGGCCCATCGCCTGGAGCACAAGCCGGCCGAGCTGTCCGGTGGCGAACGCCAGCGTGTGGCCATTGCTCGTGCCCTGGTCAACAAGCCGGGGCTGGTGATGCTCGACGAGCCGACCGGCAACCTCGACTCCCACACCGCCCAAGGCATCCAGGACTTGATGCTGGAGCTCAGCACCTCGATGCGTACCGCGTTCCTGGTGGTGACCCACGACATGAACCTGGCTCGCCAGATGGATCGCGTCCTGCACCTGCAGGAAGGTTTCCTGACGCCCATCTGACTGGCTGCAACCCGGTGCCTGAAGCAGGCGCCGGGTCTTTAATTTTCATAGGGTGCTCCAGCGAATGTTCAGACCGTTATCGATCTTTATCGGCACGCGCTATACCCGCGCCAAGCGCCGCAATCGCTTTGTTTCCTTTATCTCCATGACCTCGATGATCGGCCTCGCCCTGGGCGTGCTGGCGATGATCGTGGTGTTGTCGGTGATGAACGGTTTCCAGCGCGAAATGAGCTCGCGCATCCTCGGCATGGTGCCCCACGCCACCATCGTCGGCGTCAAGCCGATCGACGACTGGCAGCCGGTGGCCGCCGCCGCGATGAAAAATCCCGAGGTGACGGCCGCGGTGCCGTTCACCGAGATGGAAGGCATGCTCTCCTACAAGGGCTCGATGCAGCCGATCCAGATCAGCGGCATCGACCCGGCCCAGGAAGGCAAGGTCTCCATCGTTGCCCAGCACATCGTGCAGGGCCGTCTGGATGCCTTGAAACCGGGCGAGTTCGGGGTGGTGATCGGTGAGATCACGGCACGGCGCTTTCGCCTGAATGTCGGCGACAAGCTGACCCTGATCGTGCCGGAAATCAGCTCCGCACCGGGTGGCATCACTCCGCGCATGCAGCGTTTGAACGTGGTCGGGGTGTTCAAGGTCGGTGCCGAGCTCGACGGCTCCATGGGCCTGATCCATGTGGCCGACGCCGCCGAGATGCAGCACTGGCAGCCGAACCAGGTGCAGAGCGTGCGCCTGGCGGTCAAGGATCTGTACGCCGCGCCCAAGGTTTCCAGCGACATCGCGGCCAGCCTGGGGGCTGACTTCAAGGCCGATGACTGGACCCACACCCAGGGCAGCCTGTTCAGCGCGATGAAGATGGAAAAGACCATGATCGGCCTGTTGCTGCTGATGATCGTCGCCGTGGCGGCGTTCAACATCATCGCCACGCTGATCATGGTGGTGAACGACAAGGGCGCGGACATCGCGATCCTGCGCACCATCGGCGCCACGCCACGGCAGATCATGGCGATCTTCATGGTCCAGGGCACGGTGATCGGTATCGTCGGTACCTTGATCGGCGGCGTGCTGGGGGTGATCGCGGCGTTGAACGTCAGTGCGCTGGTGGGTTGGCTGGAGCGGGTCAGCGGCCAGCACATCTTCAGTTCCGACGTGTACTTCGTCAGCAACCTGCCTTCCGAGTTGCAGGGCGGCGACGTGGCTCTGATCTGTACCGCGGGTTTTGTCCTGAGCTTCCTGGCGACCCTGTATCCGGCCTGGCGCGCGGCCAAGGTCGAGCCGGCGACGGCGTTGCGTTACTCGTAAGATCCAGGACCGCCATCGCGAGCAAGCTCGCTCCTCCGGGGGGCTTGCTCGCCAACCCTCTGCTAGTTCTGCCTCGGCAACTCAATCACAAAGCTCGTCCGGCCCTGCACCGATTCGCAACGAATCTGCCCGCCATGGGCGCGGATGATCGATTGGGTGATGGCCAGCCCCAAGCCTGCATGTTCACTGCTGCCTTCATGGCGTGCCGGGTCGGCGCGGTAGAAGCGGTCGAACAACCGTGGCAAGCGTTCAGGCGGAATGCCTTCGCCGGTGTTTTCCACCCGCAGGTATGAAGCCTTGGCGGTCTCGCCAAGCCGCACCCGCACTTCGCCGCCGGCCGGGGTGAAGCGCAGGGCATTGTCCAGCAGGTTGGAAAGGGCGCGGCGCAACATGCTGCGGTCGCCCTGGATGTTCGCGCTGCCTTCGCGCCCCAGGGCGATGCCGGCGTCTTCGGCCAGCGGCGTATAGAACTCCAGCAGCATGTCGGTTTCGTCACCCAGCTCCAGGGCTTCGTGTTTCGGTGTCAGCAGGCCGTGGTCGGCCTTGGCCAGGTAGAGCATGTCGTTGACCAGTTGGGCCATCCACTGCAGCTCTTCGAGGTTGCTGTGCAGGGCTTCGCGATAGTCTTCCAGCGCCCGTGGGCGGGTGAGGGTGACCTGGGTGTGGGTCAGCAGATTCGACAGCGGGGTGCGCAGTTCATGGGCGATGTCCGCCGAGAACGCGGAGAGGCGCTGGAAGGAGTCGTCCAGGCGCCCGAGCATGGCATTGAAGGCGTGGGCCAGTTCGGCCAATTCGCCGGGCATCTGCTGCTCCGGCAGACGCTGGGTCAGGGAGCTGGCGGAAACACCCGCAGCCACCTCGCTCATCCGCCGCAACGGACGCAGACCACTGCGCGCGGCCCAGGCCCCGAGCAGCGCAGTGGCCAGTGCCGAAAGGCCGACGGTCAGCCAGATCAAATGCTGCATGCGTTGCAGGAAGTGCTGGTGATGAGTGATGTCGAGCATCAGGGTCAGCTCTGGCGAGCCGGCCTGGCCGGGCTCCAGGGCCGCGCTGTAGATGCGGTAGGCGGTACCCTCGTGTTGCAGGCTGTGCAACCCGGTCGGCTGGGCCGGGGCGGCCGCCAGCGCCTTGGCACTGTCGAACCAGACGGCGCCGTCCGCGCCTGTGACCCGCAGCGTCAGGTCCGGTTGATGGCTGAGTTCATCCTGCAGCTGTGCCTTGCGTTCGGCAAAGCGTTGCGGGTCGTCGGCGCCCTGCAGCGCACTGCGCATGGCGATCAGCTTGCCTTCCAGCAGTTGCTGGTCGAGTTCGATGAAGTGCGCCTCGCTGGCCCGGCTGAACAGCACCCCGGCGAGTAGCGAAACCACCGCGGTGCAGCCGGCGAACAACAGGGCCAGGCGGCCGCTCAGGGTCAAGCGGCGCATCAGGCCTGGCGCTCTTCGAGCACGTAGCCCATGCCGCGCACGGTGTGGATCAGTTTGTTCGGGTAATCGTCATCGATCTTCAGGCGCAAACGGCGGATCGCCACCTCGATGACGTTGGTGTCGCTGTCGAAGTTCATGTCCCAGACCTGAGAGGCGATCAGCGTCTTGGGCAGCACTTCGCCCTGGCGCCGCAGGAGCATTTCCAGCAGCGAGAACTCCTTGGCGGTGAGGTCGATGCGCTGGCCGCTGCGCTCGACTCGCCGGCGAATCAGGTCCAGGCGCAGGTCCGCCAGTTGCAGGGTGGTTTCCTGGGGCGTGGAGCTGCCGCGGCGCAGCAGGCTGCGGACCCGGGCCAGCAGTTCGGAGAAGGCGAAAGGCTTGACCAGGTAGTCGTCGGCGCCCAGCTCCAGGCCGTGAACCCGGTCTTCCACCGCATCGCGCGCGGTCAGGAACAGCACCGGTATCTCCAGTCCGGCGCTGCGCACGGCTTGCAGGATCTGCCAGCCATCGCGGCCCGGCAGCATCACGTCGAGAATCAACAGGGAGTAGTCGCCGGTCAGCGCCAGGTGTTGGCCGGTGGTGCCATCAGCCACCAGCTCGGCATTGAAGCCGGCCTCGCTCAGGCCCTGGCGCAGGTATTGGCCGGTTTTCGGTTGGTCTTCGACGATCAGCAGTTTCATGGGCGGCTCATGGCAAATGGAACGCGGGCTTTATACCGTGGGTGGCGGCCGCACGGTACAAGCTGACAAAGTTGTAATCTAGCAGTCAGCTGGCTGGCAGCGGTGCGGCCTTAGAGTTTCACACAAGCTGAATCTCATCTTGTTGGAGTGCGATTATGTTTTTGCCCAAGGGTGTTTTACCTCGTTCATTGACGTTGGCCGCGTGTTTGCTGGCATTGGGTGCGCCGGCCTGGGCATCGCCGGCGCAGAACTACGATTTCGGTCAGGCGGCCTCGGCGGCCAAGGCGACACGTACGGTGGAGCTGGTCATGGGCGACATGTCGTTCAGCCCCAAGACCCTGGATATCAAGGCCGGCGAGACCGTGCGTTTCGTGTTGGTCAACAAGGGCCAGTTGCTGCACGAGTTCAACCTCGGCGATGCGGCCATGCATGCCAAGCACCAGCAGGAAATGCTGAAGATGCAGCAGAGCGGAATGCTCACGCCCACCGCCGTCAAGGACATGCCCGCCGGGGCCATGGATCACGCCGCCATGGGGCATGGCGCGATGCCCGGCATGAAGCACGACGATCCGAACAGCGTGCTGGTGGAACCGGGCAAGACCGCTGAACTGACCTGGACCTTCAGCAAGGCCGGCAGCCTGGAGTTCGCCTGCAATATCCCGGGGCACTATCAGGCGGGCATGGTCGGCAAGCTGACCGTCAGCCAGTAAGCGCCTGGGGCTCAAAGGCGGAGGCAAAGACTGATAGAATCGCCTGATTCTTCAGTCAGGTTTCCGCCATGCATCCCGCAGCCGAACATTCGCCGCTGGGCAAGTCCAGTGAATACGTCTCCACCTACACGCCGTCCTTGCTGTTCCCTATCCCGAGGGCGGCAAAATGGGCCGAGCTGGGCCTGAGCGCCGACACCCTGCCTTATAAAGGCGTGGACTTCTGGAACTGCTTCGAACTGTCCTGGCTGTTGCCCTCCGGCAAGCCGGTGGTGGCCATCGCCGAGTTCAGCATTCCGGCGGATTCACCGAATATCATCGAATCGAAGTCGTTCAAGCTGTACCTCAACTCGCTGAACCAGACCCCTTTCGCGGATCGCCAGAGCCTGGAAGAAACCTTGCGTGCCGACCTCTCGGCGGCGGCCGGCAAGCCAGTGGGCGTGCGGATCCGCAGCCTGGGCGAAATGGAGGCGGAAGGCGTGGTGGCCTTGCCGGGGACCTGCATCGATGAGTTGGATATCAGCGTCAGCAGCTATGAGCATCCACGTCCGGAGCTGCTGCAGTGCGACAGGTCGCGGATTGTCGAGGAGAGCGTGCACAGCCATCTGCTCAAATCCAATTGCCCGGTCACCAGCCAGCCGGACTGGGGCAGTGTGGTGGTGGAGTACCGTGGCCCGGCGCTGGATCACGCCAGCCTGCTGGCCTACCTGGTGAGCTTCCGTCAGCACTCGGACTTCCATGAGCAATGCGTGGAGCGGATTTTCCTCGACCTGCAGCGCTTGCTACAGCCGGAGAAGCTGACGGTGTACGCACGTTATGTGCGTCGTGGTGGTTTGGACATCAACCCGTATCGCAGCACCGAAACCGCGAGCTTCGCCAACTTCCGGCTGGTTCGCCAGTAATGAAAAGCCCCGCTCTGGTAGCGGGGCTTTTTTTTGTCTGTAAGGGGTTAAATCCCCATGTTGCCGAGGGTTTGCACGATGTTGCGCAAGGTTCCGGCAATGGCGGGGTGTTCAAGCTCGAAGCGTTCGACGGCGAGGTTGACCCCGTCGGCCAGGCTGGTGTCCTGGGTGGCGTTTTCCAGTTTGAGCTCGAGCTCGATCTGTTGCATCAATTCCTGCAGATTGGCGCGTTCTGCTTCCGAAAGCGGTGGGTTCTGCTCCAATTGCTCGCGCAGGGTATTGAGCTGTTCTTGCAGTTCGCGGGCAGGCATGGCGTTCTCCCTTCATTGATAGGCACAGCCATGGACCGCGCCGATTCGCTAAAAGTCCATGTCTGAACCTTAGCGTAATCCACTCACGGGCAATGTGCATGATCTTGATCAAGTCAGGGTTTTTCACCCTTAAGGCGGCGCTGGCCGATGTCGGCCAGGCAGGTCGGCAGCTCGCCCAGGTGGTCGATCACCGAGTGCACGCCAAGGCTGAACAGATGCAGGGTGGCCTTGCCGCGCTTGAGCTCGCGCTCCTGCACGCTCAATGCCTGCCATTGCGCCGGGCTCATGCCGCAGAGCGAGCCGCAGGACGCCAGGCCGATGGTCCACAGGCCGGCGTTGAGGCCCGATTGCAGCAGGCGTGGTTCGCCGCTGACCAGCACGCAGCCGTCCAGGCGGCTGACATTCAGGGTCATCAGCGCCTGCCAGCAGGCATCGGGAGCGGGCCAGCGGGAGCCGGTGTTGGGGGAGGGGGTGACCCAGTCCGGTAGCGAGCTCGCCAGGCTCTGGCTGAGCGTGGCGGGCAACTCGTCGAGCCAGGCGCAAGGTACGCCTTGTTGTTGCAGGCTGTGCAGGATGTCCAGAGCGCCATGGGTGGCGTGCGCCTGTTCCAGGACCGGGTGATCGGCGCTGTGCAGGCGCATCCGCGCGCCGAAATCCACCAGGCAACCGCTGAGGCCAAAGAGTACGGCGGTCAAGGTGGGGGCGGATACAGGCAAGGCTTCGGCGTGAGGCATCGTGACGTCCCTGAAATACCTTGCAAGAGTATCGATGGCAGATGACCGTTGGGTGACAGCCCCGTGAACAGGCCATGCAAACGAGGGGCGAGAGGGCTAAGCACTGTGCCAGTGCTGCATAAATGGATATATCCGACTTATACTAGCCCGCTTACCGCCAGGGCATAGCGCCCGCGACAGTACAATCCAAGGAGTTTTTGCTATGCGCTGGAGCAATCGTTTCGCTCAGCTTATGTGTGCCGGCATGCTGCTGGTGCCTGTTTTGGCCCAGGCTGCGGAAGAGGATCCGTGGGAAAGCATCAACCGCCCGATCTTCACCTTCAACGACACCATCGACACCTATGCGTTGAAGCCTCTGGCACAAGGTTATCAGGCCGTAACGCCGCAATTTCTCGAAGACGGCATTCACAACTTCTTCCGTAACATCGGCGATGTCGGCAACCTGGCCAACGATATCTTGCAAGCCAAGCCCCATGCCGCTGCCGTCGACACTGCGCGGCTGCTGATGAACACCACCATCGGTGTGGCGGGCTTCTTCGATGTGAGCACCAAGATGGGCTTGCAACGTAACGATGAAGACTTCGGCCAGACCCTGGGTTACTGGGGCGTCGGCAGCGGTCCTTACGTGATGCTGCCGTTCTTCGGCCCAAGCACCCTGCGCGACGCGCCGGCCAAGTATGTGGACAGCTTCACCGACGGTTACCGTTATGTGAACGACGTGCCAGTACGCAACAGCGTGTTTGCCCTGGAGGTCGTCGACACCCGCGCCAGCCTGCTGTCGAGCGAGAAGCTGATCAGTGGTGACAAGTACACCTTCATTCGCAATGCCTACCTGCAGAACCGAGAATTCAAGGTCAAGGACGGCAAGGTCGAAGACGATTTTTAAGCCTTGACCCAGTCATGAAAAAGGCGGCCTCGAGGCCGCCTTTTTCATGGGTTTCAGAATCAGTTCATCTTCAGGATTGTAAGGCCAAGTTTCTGGCCATTGCCTTCCAGCTCGGTGACCCACACCACTTCGGTGTCCGCTTCCAGTCCCCTGAGGGCGGCGTGCTCGGAATCGATACGCACGCTGAGCTGGTCACCGACCTTGAATGAACGTGTGGCCCGAACCTGCATGCCAGTGCTGGAAAGGTCGATGCAGACGGCTGGAATCACCTGGCCCTGGTGGATCAGAGTGACCTCGGCATCCACCCGCATGCGGATGTAATCGCGCTTTTCACTGTAGTCACGATCGTTTGGGCTCATAGGCTCCATCCTGCGTTTAAGTTGCGGATTTGTCCGTTCTTATAACTCCCGGTGATTTGAGGTGTAAAGACGTCCAGCGACCATCGGCATGAGCTTGAAACGCCCCGCGGATGGGAGTACCGTCTGCGCCTTAGAAGGGCACCTCTGAATGGTCGAGCGTGCAGGGCTACGGGCCCTGGCTCCGTTTCCAGAGTGGCTAGAAAGCGAATCCAGTAGTGTGTGCCAAGGCATTGTGCCCAGCCACCTACGCCAACCTAATTCTGGCGCCGTTTGCCCACATGCCAAAAACCAGTGCCACGCTGCTGATAATCGATGACGACGAAGTAGTGCGCGCGAGCCTCGCGGCCTATTTGGAAGACAGTGGCTTCAGCGTCCTGCAGGCCAGTAACGGCCAGCAGGGACTTCAGGTGTTCGAGCAGGAAAAGCCCGACTTGGTGATCTGCGATCTGCGCATGCCGCAGATGGGCGGCCTCGAACTTATCCGTCAGGTAACCGACATCGAACCGCAAACCCCGGTCATCGTGGTCTCCGGTGCCGGTGTGATGAACGACGCTGTCGAGGCCCTGCGCCTGGGCGCGGCGGACTACCTGATCAAACCACTGGAAGACCTCGCGGTGCTGGAACACTCGGTGCGCCGGGCCCTGGATCGTGCGCGGCTGTTGCTGGAAAACCAGCGATACCGGGAGAAGCTGGAAGCCGCCAACCGCGAGCTCGAAGCCAGCCTGAGCCTGTTGCAGGAAGATCAGAACGCCGGGCGCCAGGTGCAGATGAACATGCTGCCGGTGAGCCCCTGGACCATCGACCAGTTCAAGTTCGCGCATCAGATCATTCCGTCGCTGTACCTGTCCGGCGATTTCGTCGACTACTTTCGCGTCGACGAGCGCCGCGTAGCCTTTTACTTGGCGGATGTTTCCGGGCATGGCGCGTCATCGGCCTTTGTCACGGTGCTGCTCAAGTTCATGACCACGCGCTTGCTGTTCGAGTCCAAGCGCAATGGCACTTTGCCGGAATTCAAACCCTCGGAAGTCCTTGGCCATATCAACCGTGGCCTGATCAGCTGTAAGCTGGGCAAACACGTGACAATGGTCGGTGGCGTCATCGACGAGGAGACGGGCTTGTTGACCTATAGCATTGGCGGACACCTGCCATTGCCTGTGTTGTACACGCCAGACAGTGTGCGTTACCTGGAAGGGCGCGGTCTGCCGGTGGGCTTGTTCAATGAAGCCACCTATGAAGACCATATTCTGGAACTGCCTCCAACTTTCAGTTTGACGCTGATGTCTGATGGCATTCTGGACCTTTTGCCGGAACCCACACTCAAAGAAAAAGAAGCCACCTTACCTGAACGGGTGAGAACGGCAGGCGGCAGCCTGGATGGTCTGCGGCAGGTTTTTGGATTGGCCACGCTAGGGGAGATGCCGGATGATATCGCCCTGTTGGTGTTGAGCAGGAATCTTTAATGAGTACCGGTAGAATCCAATTCGCCGAGCAGGACGGCACCTTCGTCCTGAAGTTTGTCGGTGAAGTGCGCCTGACCCTGTGTTCGGCGCTGGATGCGACTATTGAGCGGATCTTCACGGCGCTGAACTTCTCGGCGATCGTGATCGACCTGACCGAAACCCGCAGCATCGACAGCACCACCCTGGGCCTGCTGGCCAAGCTGTCGATCCTGTCGCGGCAGAAGGTCGGCCTGTTGCCGACCGTCGTCACCACCCACGAAGACATCACCCGGCTGCTGCAGTCCATGGGCTTCGATCAGGTGTTCAACATCGTTGATCGTCCGATCCCATGCCCGGAATGCCTGACCGACCTGCCATCCCAGGACCAGTCGGAAGAGGTGGTGCGGCTCAAGGTGCTGGAAGCGCACAAGATCCTCATGGGCTTGAACGACTCCAACCGCGAGGCGTTCCATGATCTGGTGAACGCCCTGGAGCGTCACTGATCCGATAAAAGTATCAGCGCATAAAAAAGGGCGGACCCGCGAGGGTCCGCCCTTTTTGCGTTGGCGCTCGCTCGATCAGAGCTTGGCGGCCAGCAGCGCCTCGAGTTTTTCCTGGTCGCGGGCAAACTGACGGATGCCTTCGGCCAGTTTCTCTGTGGCCATGGCGTCTTCGTTGGAGGCCCAGCGGAACTGCGCTTCGTTCAGGCTCTGGCGGGCTTCGCCAGCGTGGCCCGGTGCCAGTTTGCGCTCCAGCTTGCCGGTGTCGGCGGCCAGTTTCTCGATCAGGTCGGGGCTGATGGTCAGGCGGTCGCAGCCGGCCAGTTGCTCGATCTGGTTCAGGTTACGGAAGCTGGCACCCATGACCACGGTCTTGTAGTCATTGGCCTTGTAGTAGTTGTAGATGCGGGTCACCGACTGCACGCCCGGATCGTCGGCACCGGTGTAGTCGTTGCCGCTGGCCTTCTTGTACCAGTCGTAGATACGGCCCACGAATGGCGAGATCAGGAACACGCCGGCCTCGGCGCAGGCGATCGCCTGGGCGAAGGAGAACAGCAGGGTCAGGTTGGTCTGGATGCCTTCGCGTTCCAGTTGCTCGGCAGCGCGGATGCCTTCCCAGGTGGAGGCGATCTTGATCAGTACACGGTCACGGCCGATGCCTGCCTTGTCATACAGCTCGATCAGGCGATGGGCGCGCTTGAGCATGGCGTCGGTGTCGAACGACAGGCGTGCATCCACTTCGGTGGAAATGCGGCCAGGGATCACCTTCAGAATTTCTTTGCCCACCGCGACGCCAAAACGGTCGCTGGCCAGGCCGATATCGCCCTTGACGTCGCTGACGCTGGCGTTCAGCAGCTCGGCGTAACCCGGAATGGCCGCGGCCTTGAGCAACAGGGAAGGGTTGGTGGTGGCGTCTACCGGTTTGACCCGGGCGATAGCGTCGAAGTCGCCGGTATCGGCAACCACGGTGGTGAACTGCTTGAGTTGTTCCAGCTTGGAAGTCATGAGAGTGCTCTGTCCTGTGGGTCTGTTGACATTACCCGAGCGCTGACAGCCGCTCAAGGGCATGAAGAGATAAGCGGATGCCTAAACAAGCCCCAAGGGCAACAACCTGAAAAACAGGTGTTTGAATGCTGGGGCGTTATCCGTTTACTACGATGCCAAAACACCCGTCAGGTTCAACCCGCGCGACCGTTAACGGCCTTCGAGCAGCTGCCCTGCCTGATCCAGCAGCGCCAGCGGATCCTTGGCCTTGTGGATGTCCACCGAGAGCAGCTGGCGGAACTTGCGTGCCCCCGGAAAACCGGTGCCCAGCCCCAGTACATGGCGAGTGATGTGGTGCATGGCGCCGCCCGTGGCCAGGTGCCTGGCGATATAAGGCCGCAACTGTGCCAGCGCCTCGGCCCGGGAAATCACCGGTGCCGTGCTGCCGAACAACTGTTGATCCACCTCCGCCAGCAGATACGGGTTGTGATAGGCCTCGCGGCCCAGCATTACCCCGTCGAAAGTCTGCAAGTGCTCATGGCAGGCTTCCAGGGTCTTGATGCCGCCGTTGAGGATGATCTCCAGCTCGGGGAAATCCGCCTTCAGTTGTGCCGCCACGTCATAACGCAGCGGAGGAATGTCACGGTTTTCCTTCGGCGACAGCCCCTCAAGAATCGCGATCCGCGCATGCACGGTAAAACTGGTGCAGCCAGCCTCGCGCACCTGGCCGACGAAATCGCACAGTTCTGCATAACTGTCGCGGCCATTGATGCCGATCCGATGCTTGACCGTCACCGGAATGCTCACCGCATCGCGCATCGCCTTCACGCAATCGGCCACCAACCCCGGATGCCCCATCAGGCAGGCGCCGATCATATTGTTCTGCACCCGATCGCTCGGACAGCCGACGTTGAGGTTCACCTCGTCATAACCATGCTCCTGGGCCATCCGCGCGCAAGCCGCCAGATCCACCGGCGTACTGCCGCCCAACTGCAACGCCAAGGGATGCTCGGACTCGTCGTGACGCAGAAAACGCTCGTGGTCGCCATTGAGCAGCGCCCCGGTGGTGACCATCTCGGTGTAGAGCAGGGCGTGCTTGGACAGCAGGCGCAGGAAGAAGCGGCAGTGGCGGTCTGTCCAATCCATCATGGGCGCCACGGAGAAGCGGCGAGAAAGGACGGGCGAGGCAGTTGGAGCAGGAGATAAGAGCATTGGGCAATCTGGATGGGTGAGGCGAAGGAGGGGAAGTTTATCAGGAATGGAGTTCCGGGGTTGGGAGGGCGCGCGTATCAGGAGGATGAATGGTCTTCGCTCTCTATATCCCAGTCGGTTGTATGAGCAACGGTCGGGTAATAAAAAAGCGGGCGACCTTAAGGTCCCCGCTTTTTTGTTTGGTTCGATAGCTGCGCGGCTAGGCGATTTTTTGCTGCATTTGAATTACTTGAAGCTGTCCGCCAACTCCCTGGCCCGATTCCCAGCCTCTTGCCGCGCCGCCTGATCCACCTCATACCCCAGGATGGTCTTTTCCACGATCAGTGCGTGCACCTGGGTGACTCCGACGAACTTCAGCCAGGCCTCGACGTAGGGTTTCTGGAAGTCAAAGCGTTCCGCCGGTGTGTCGGATTGCGGCGAGAAGTCTAGGCCGCGGGCGTAGGCGACGACCGCGGTTTTGTTGTGCAGCAGGC
This sequence comes from Pseudomonas sp. GW460-12-10-14-TSB1, assembly GCF_017349775.1. NCBI lineage: Bacteria > Pseudomonadati > Pseudomonadota > Gammaproteobacteria > Pseudomonadales > Pseudomonadaceae > Pseudomonas > Pseudomonas sp. GW460-12-10-14-TSB1. Next base: position 24,967 of record NZ_JACNAC010000017.1, on the reverse strand, counting down.
CGCGCAGGCCGTGTTCGGCGCTGAAGCTGAAGAGGATGTCTTTCTGCGTGACCAGGTCGATGAAGTGCTTGAGCTTGTAGGGGATGCTGTAGTTCCACAGGGGCACGGAGAGTACCAGCAGGTCGGCGTTGTGCAGGTGGGCGGCGAGGGTTTCGAGGGTGTTCCAGGCGTCTTGCTGGTCGGGGGACAGGGCTATGCCTTGCAGGCCGGCATATTTGGCGTCCATGGCGTGTTGGTCGAACTCCGGCAGCTCCAGGCTCCATAGGTCCAGTGTGCTGACTTCAGCGTGGGGATGGTGGGTCTGGTAGCGGTCGATAAAGCCTCGGGCGATTTGTTGCGAGGCGGAGCGCTCTTTGCGGGGGGAGCATTGGATATGCAGCAGGCGGGTCATGAGGGCGTCTCGGAGGAGGAATGCCGGCATTGCAACATAGCGCTTAACGGAATATAAATTGTAAATAAATGGCTTATTAATCACGTATCTCTATATGTTCGATGTTCTGTTGCTCAAAACCTTTGTGACGGTGGTGGACGAGGAAGGCTTCAGCCGTGCCGCCGAACGGCTGCACCTGACGCAGTCGACGGTCAGCGGCCATTTACGGCGCCTGGAAGAGCAGGTCGGCAAGCCGTTGCTGACCCGTACCACGCGTTCCCAGCATCTGACCGCCGATGGCGAGCGCCTGATGGCCTATGCCCGCGCCATCCTCGCCTTGAACCGCGATGCCTGGGCCGAGCTGACGCGTTCGCCGTTTCACGGCCGGGTGCGGATCGGCATGTCCGAGGACTTTGTCGAGCCCCGCCTGCTGCGCCTTTTGCAGGAGTTCGCGGCGCAGTACCCAGGCATGGAAATCGATATCCAGGTGAATATTCCCGGCACGCTGCTGGAGCGCATGCAGCAGGGCGCTCTTGATTTGGTCATCGGTTCGCTGTGCGAAACCCGTGAGCCGGGCCTGCTGTTGTGGCAGGAGCCGCTGGTATGGGCCAGCTCCGCGTACCTGGTCGGCCGCTTGCCGACGCCGCTACCGCTGGCGTTGTTTCCCGAGCCATGCCCTTATCGGGCGGTGGCCCTGCAGCGCTTGGCGCAAGCGGGAATCGCCCAGCGCACGGCAATGCTTTGCCCGAGCAACGCGGCGTTGCGCACAGCGGCCCTGTCCGGGTTCGCGGTGGCGCCGATAGCTACCAGTCAGTTGGGGCAGGGGCTTGCGGTGTTAGGGGCTGAGCATGGTTTGCCGGCGTTGCCTGATGCGGAGTTCCGACTGTTCACGGCCAAGGACGCGGATCAGGGCATAGTGGCTGCGTTGTCCCAGGTGATAGTGGCCTATTGTGCGGCGCGGCGGGTCTAGCCGCCGGCTTCAGCGGGGCGACTGCCCGGAGGGCAGTCGCTTGAGCGGAGGTCAGAGATCCAGGCCTTCCTGGATCACCGACAGCAGGGTGTCTTCATTGAGTTCGAGCGGGTCCGGCCTGGTTTTGCCCGAGCCGGGAACCGTCTGGATCAGCCAGTGTCCCTCTCCATGCTCGCTGCCGTTGCGCAGCATGTAGCGTTCCGGGCCTTTGCCGTGGATTTCGACATGCCCGGCGCCACCCGTAGTGAAGCGGGCGATGGGGTCGAGGAGGATGCTTTTATGGTTGCCCTCGATCAGCAGTTGATCGATGGCGTAATTGAAGGTGGCGCCAGAGGGGTGGCTCTCGAATACGCGAGTGGGGACGCGCCGGATATTCAGGCCGACCTCTGACAAGGGGGTCAGCCAGGTCTCGACCTGGTGGTACATCTCATAGACCTGTGCAGGCCACAGCTCGATAGCCTTGTCTGCCGAGATGTCTTCCTTGGCCCAGCTGTCCTGTTTTTGTTTCAGCCTTGCGGCGAGTTCATCGACCTTACTCATTCCGACTTCCTATCGTGATGTGAGGGTAAGTGTAGTCTCGGAAGGTACTTTACCTTGGCGGACGGTGACCAGCGATTCACGACCATCTGCTGGATAACGGTGCTTGTATTGTGACCAGGTGTTTCTTATATATCCCTGATGGGCATCAGAAAAATGCTCTACATTTTCAGAAGGTGCCACCCTGAATTGTCCGGTATTACCTCTTAGGATTGGCCACTTAACGGCGCCCGGCTGCATCGCATGCCTTACCTTGCCAGGATGATGCTTTGCCTATCCCGATTCACGATCCTCACGACTCTTCCGACCGAACCTTGAAGCGACTCCCGCTGCTCAAGGCCGCGGTGGTATTCATTTCGATGGTTTGCCTGTGCCTGTGCGGCCTGCTTTATCTGCAGCTGGCGCAGTCCTACCACTACGATATGGCGCGGGCGCAGGTCGCCTCGTCGAACCTGGCCCGGGCCATGGCGCAGCAGGCCGAAGATACTTTCGTCGAGGCCGATCTGGTGCTGGCCAGCCTGGCCGACTGGATTCAGAAGGATGGTTATGGCCCGGCGCAAAAGCCTTTCCTGCAGAAGATCTTTGCGCAGAGGGCTCTGGCGCTCAAGCAACTGCATAGCCTGTACTTGTTTGATCAGGCGGGGCAGTGGGTCGTCACCTCGTCCAATCAGCTACCGCTTGGCGAGGGGGTGGTCGACCGGGACTACTTCCGCTTCCATCAGCAGAACACCTCCTTGCTGGCTCATGTCGGCCCGGCCATCCGCAGTCGGGAAAGCGGCGAGTGGATCATTCCGCTGTCGCGGCGCCTAAATGACAGGCAGGGCAATTTCGAAGGCGTATTGATGGCCGGCATCAGGCTGGCCTATTTCGACCAGTTCTTCAAAAGCTTCGACATCGATGACAACGGCAGCATGTTCCTCGCCCTGTCCGACGGCACCTTGCTGGCGCGGCGCCCGCTGGAGGAGCGGCAGATCGGCGCGTCCCTGGCGCGCGGGGAGATTTTCAGCAAGTACTTGCCCGGGTCTCCTTCGGGCACTGCGATGATTAGTTCGCTGGTCGACAACAAGATGCGCCTCTACGGCTATCGCCAACTGGAGGCTTACCCGCTGGTGGTCGGCGCAGCCAGCTCGAAGGATGCGGTCCTCAAGGACTGGTATGCCAGCGCCTACCAGTCCAGCGCCATTGTCGCCCTGGTGGTTATGGGAATCGGCCTGTTCGGCTGGGTCTTCGTGCATCAGGTGCGCAACGGCGAGCGCATCGAGGCTGACCTGCGGACCGCGCAGGCGGCGCTGGAAGTGATCGCGACCCATGACAGCCTGACCGGCCTGGCCAATCGCCGGCTGTTCGAGCGGGCGCTGGAAACCGAGTTCGGGCGCGGAGGGCGGCAGGCGAGCCCGCTGAGCCTGATCATGCTCGATATCGATTTCTTCAAGCGCTACAACGACACCTACGGCCATGTCGCCGGGGACCAGTGCCTGGCCGAGGTGGCGCAGGTGCTGAGGGATTGCTGCCAGCGCAAGGCCGACCTGGCGGTGCGTTATGGCGGGGAGGAATTCGTGGTCCTGTTGCCCGACACCGAGATACCGGGCGCTCTCGCCATGGCCGAGCAGATCCGTCGCAGCCTCATGGAGAAAAACATCCCGCATACCGGCTCGCCCTTCGGCCGGGTCACCCTCAGCCTGGGTTGCTACTGCTTCGTGCCGAACGGGCGCGACAGCATCGAAGCCTTTCTCAAGCACGCCGATGCCGCGCTGTACCAGGCCAAGAAATCCGGGCGCAATCAGGTGGCAGTCGAGAGCGTCAGCCAACCGTTGGCCCGCTCGGATCGCTGACAGCCTGTTGTCTATGCCTCCGGGCACTCGGTTCTAATCCGGGTAACCCTGCTGGTGTTCGAGGCGTTGCCTCAGTCTGGTTCATGACGCGCGATTCCTGTCTGTTGCGCCTCCGGATGCAGGAGTGCGTTGCTCGACTTCTGATTGATATGGCAGGTTTTTCCGGCGGTGAAGGAGGGGCCTCGGCAAGGTCCATTAATGGGCTGTTTCGAGCAGGGATATTGGCCAAATCAATTGTCGGTTCGGGGCTTTTATGGCTTATACATAGCGCCGATACGCGACACCTCATGCATAAGGACAACCCCATGAGTCAGCCCCACCTGATGAACTTCGCGCTTTACCTGCAACGGCTCGGCTACGACAGCGCGCCGCCGCCGACCCTGGCGACCCTGCGCGAGCTGCAGTTGCGCCATACCAGCACCTTCGCCTTCGAAAGCCTGTCGACCCTGTTGCGCGTGCCGGTGCCGATCGACCTGGCCTCGGTGGAACACAAGGTCCTGCATGAGGGCCGTGGCGGCTATTGCTACGAACTCAACCAGATGTACCAGGTGCTGTTGCAGCACCTAGGCTACGAGGCGCGCGGCATTACCGGGCGGGTGGTGATGGGCGGGCCGGAAGATGCTTGGTCCGCGCGTGCTCACCGCCTGGTGCTGCTGACCCTGGATGGCGTGCGTTATGTCTCGGATGTCGGCTTTGGCGGCATGGTGCCCACCGCGCCGCTGCTGCTCGATACCGAGGACGAGCAGGCCACGCCCCATGAGCCCTATCGCATCACCGAGCGTGACGGCAGTTACACCCTGCGCGCCAAGGTCGCCGGCGAATGGCGGGCGATGTATGTATTCGACCTGCAGCGGCAGGAAGCCGTGGATTACGAAATGGGTAACTGGTTCGTGTCGACCCACAAGAACTCGCCGTTTCTCGGTCAACTAAAGGTCGCGCTGACGGGGGCAGGCCTGCGCCGGACCCTTCACAACGGCAGCTACGCCGTGCATTGCCAGGGCCAGGACAGCGAGCGGCGGCAGATCACCGACCCCGACGAACTGATTGCCCTGTTGCAGAACGAGTTCGCCATTCGGGTTCCGCGGCATCCGCGGCTGCGCGAAGTCTTCGGCGAATTGCTCGCGCTGCCGCAACCGGCCTGATTGCCCCGGGCTTCAGGGTTCCTCGGTGTCGAGGTCGATAGTCAGATAGAAATAGTCGATATCTCCCCAGGCTTCGCGGCGATCGACAAAGGTTTCCGCCGACCCCATGAACAGGCTGTAGCCCAGCTGGCTGCGCGGGTCGCGGTAGAAGCCTGGTGGCGCATCCCAGACGCAACAGGAGCGCTGCAGGGGCGGCATCTGGAACTGCTCGTCCAGGTAGCGTTCGGCGGCCTGGGCATCACGCCCCGCCAGGCGATAGGTGGCGCGCAGCGGCTTGGTCTGCAACTCGGGTTCGGCGTGACATTCGAGGAACTCGATATAGGCGGGTTTGTTGCCGATTTGTGCCAGGAAATCGCCGCAGACCAGCGCGGCCTGGGCGCTGGACGCCAGCGTCAACAACGTAGGGCCGATCAAGATCGAGAGGCATCTGTTCACGTGGCGATTCCTTCCTGGCTGAGCAAAGCCCTCAGGCGTCTCCGGGCGGCTGTCTGTTGAGCGACACCACCACAATCCCTGACAGGCGAATACCGAATAACGAGGCAGCTCAGGGTCAATGCCATAAAGGCGTCTGCTCATAACCATCTTTCAGCTGGCGGCGATACGTCCAGTGAGTCAGCAGCGCAATCAACGCACTGTCCAGCAGCCAGAGCGGCATCAGCAAGCGCAAGGCTGGGTGGAGGCAGAGTACTCCAGCAATCGTCAATCCCAGCAGCAGGCTACTGAGCCAATTGGCCAGGCCCTTGGCGCAGAGCAGGGCGTACAGCGGGGTAAACACCAGCGCCATGGGCAGAAAGCCAAACAGCAGGCCGCCGCTGACGAACAAGGCGAATGCCCCAAGGGCAAACCAGAACCCTTGCCACAGGCTATCGGCGAAACAGGCTCCGAATACTGCAACCGCGAAGCCCTGTAGCACTATGACTGTGCGGAAGCTGCCATAGGCGAGGATAAAGGTTTGCCATAGATGATTCATTCAAGCGCTTCCATGCGTAGACGAAGGGCGTTGCCTGGGTGGGCGCCCTTGGAGGCGGGGATTCTATCAGGGTGTCTGACGCGGTGTTCGGGAGGTGAAAGGCAGGGGATGGCTATCGGATGTCGCGAGTTTATGAGGTTGGGTGGCACCGAATAAAGTGTATACAACTCTATAGACATTTGTCTCTACTGTTGAATACAGTGTGCCCCATAACAAAAACCAGGGAACCCCCCAACCATGAAAACGCCCTCCGTTTCACCGCAACGGCCTGAAGATGAAAACCTGGGTCTTGGCGCGAATATGGCCTACGGCCTGCAGCATGTTCTGACCATGTATGGCGGTATCGTTGCGGTGCCTTTGATCGTCGGCCAGGCCGCCGGCCTGGCCCCGGCGGACATCGGTTTGCTGATCGCGGCGTCGTTGTTCGCCGGTGGCCTGGCGACTCTCCTGCAAACCCTTGGCTTGCCGTTTTTCGGCTGTCAGCTGCCGCTGGTCCAGGGCGTGTCTTTCTCGGGTGTGGCGACCATGGTGGCGATTGTCAGCAGCGGTGGCGAAGGGGGCTTCCAGTCGATTCTCGGGGCGGTGATCGCCGCCTCGTTGATCGGTCTGCTGATCACTCCGGTGTTTTCACGCATCACCAAGTTCTTTCCGCCGCTGGTCACGGGCATCGTGATCACCACCATCGGCCTGACCCTGATGCCAGTGGCCGCGCGCTGGGCCATGGGTGGCAACAGCCATGCGGATAACTTCGGCAGCATGGCCAATATCGGCCTGGCGGCGATCACCCTGGTCTTGGTGTTGCTGCTGAGCAAGATTGGCAGCGCGACCATCTCGCGGCTGTCGATCCTGCTGGCCATGGTGGTGGGGACGATCATCGCAGTGTTCCTGGGCATGGCCGATTTTTCCATGGTCACCCAGGGGCCGATGTTCGGCTTCCCGGCACCGTTTCATTTCGGCATGCCGACCTTCCATTTCGCCGCCATCCTGTCGATGTGCATTGTGGTCATGGTGACCCTGGTGGAAACCTCGGCCGACATCCTCGCGGTGGGTGAGATCATCGACACCAAGGTCGACTCCAAGCGCCTGGGCAACGGTCTGCGCGCCGACATGCTGTCGAGCATGATCGCGCCGATATTCGGTTCCTTCACCCAGAGCGCCTTTGCCCAGAACGTCGGGCTGGTGGCGGTGACCGGGATCAAGAGCCGCTACGTGGTGGCCACCGGCGGGGTGTTCCTGGTGATCCTCGGCCTGCTGCCGTTCATGGGGCGGGTGATCGCCGCCGTGCCGACCTCGGTGCTCGGCGGTGCCGGTATCGTGCTGTTCGGCACCGTGGCAGCCAGCGGTATCCGGACCCTGTCCAAGGTCGACTACCGCAACAACGTCAACCTGATCATCGTCGCCACCTCGATCGGCTTCGGCATGATTCCCATCGCCGCGCCGAACTTCTACGACCATTTCCCAAGCTGGTTCGCCACCATTTTCCATTCCGGCATCAGCTCGTCGGCGATCATGGCCATCGCGCTGAACCTGACCTTCAACCACTTCACCCTGGGCAACTCGGACCAGCAATCGGTGTTCGCCGTGGCGTCCGAGCGGACCCTGCGCTACCAGGACCTGGCGGTGTTGCGCGAGGGTGATTATTTCAGCGGCGGCAAGCTGCACGATGCCGAGGGTAATGAGATCCCGGTGGTGGATACCTCCCATGGCGAGCATTCTCCGGCTGCCCATCAGCCCTCGGCCCATGCCTCGGGCGCGGTCGAAATCAGCAAGGTCTAGGGCTGAGTCGCCAGGCTGGACGCAATCGGTCCAGGCCTGGTTGGCTACTCCGTGACCCGGTCCGGCAGCCCTTGCCGGACCAGCGACAAGGCGAACAGCACCACCACGGCGGCCGCCGCCGACAGCGTCAAGGGCAGGCCGTGGGTGCCACCGTTCATGGCCGCGCCGCTGACCAGTGGCCCCAGCAGGCTGCCGATTCCCCACAACAACCCCGCGCTGGCGTTGGCCGTGACCAGGTCGGGGCCGCTGAACGCCTGGCCGATCAGGATGATCGCCAGGGTATACACCCCGCCGGCCGCCGCGCCGAGTATCACCAGGCTCGGCCAGAGCAGCGCCGGGTAGTTCATCAGCAATGGCAACCCCAGGCCGATCACCAACGACACCACGCCGCAGCCCAGGTAGATGGCGGCGCGTCCGGCCTTGTCCGACAGCCAGCCCAGGGGAAACTGGAACGCTGCATCCCCCAGCAGAATGATGCTGACCATCAGCGCCGCGAGTTTGATGGCGTAGCCGTGGGTCGCGGCGTAGACCGGAAACAGCGAGAGAATCACCGTATCGAAGAAGGCGAAGAACAGGATGCCCACGCACAGCGCCGGCGCCACCCGGATAAAGCCCAGTACCGAGAAGCTCTGGTTCTCGGCATGTCCGGCGACAGGGCGCTGGTGTGGCAGGGTCAGCCAGATCACCGCGATGGCCAGCAGGTAACCTGCGCTGACGCTGGCGATCACTGCCGGACCCTCGGTGCCGAGCAGGGCCACCAGGCCGGGGCCAATCATTTGGAACACCGTGAAGCAGGTGGTGTAGACCGCAATCACTCGCCCGCGCACGGTGTCCGCGGCCATCTCGTTGACCCAGGTTTCTCCCAGGATGATGATCAGCCCGGCGCCGAAGCCCATGGCGATCCGCGCCAGCCCCAGGCCGGTCAGGCTGATCCCGGGGATTTCCAGGGCGCCAATGCTCAGGGCGCACAAGCTGAAACACAGCAGGTAGATCTGCCGGCGGCTGAGTCTCTGGCACAGGCCGTTCACCAGGAAAGCCGAGAGCATCATGCCGGCGGCGGGGAGGGCCGACATGATGCCGATCTGGGTGTTCGAGGCGCCGGCCTGATACAGACGCAAGGCAATGACCGGCACGGTGGAGCCGATGCTCAGGCCGACAATCGAGATGCCGAGGATCAGCGCGGCCAACAGGGTTTTGTTCATGGAAGACACCTGTACCCGATGGATCGGGCGCTCAAAGAGGGTTTGCTGTGGCGCGGCGCTTTTACTCGGGCAGGGTTCCGGTTCGGCCTACGCAGGCGTAGGTCGGGTCAGGATTCTGCGGCGCAAAGCGGCGGATGGATCAGTGCGCGGCAGGCAAGGGCCGCTGCGGCATCAGGTCCGCGCCGGGTTCGGGCGCAACGCTGGGGGGCAGGCGTGGGGAGAGAAGGTGAAGGCGAACAGCACGCTGCGGCGGCGTCGATTGATCGCGCAGTCGGATTGCGACATCGCGAAGGTCTGCGATGGGCTCATCGAGAGAAAGCTGTGATGGGGCTGTGCGGGGAAAAACATGAGTCGTGACGGCTGGCGTGAGAAGAGGCACAGCCTACTTGAGGTGCTGGCATCAGGCAATCGTAGGCAGGCTAGGGTCGGGCGCAGCACAAACGCGTATCCGCATGCCGATCTGGCATGCGGTGAATCGATCTTAGGGAGGGTGACGCTGAGCAGATTCGCCGTAGGAGCAGGGCGCTCCTGGAAGTGTTGCTGGCCAATCAGTGTAGGAAGATGGCTCCACGACCTGGACTCGAACCAGGGACCCAGTGATTAACAGTCACTTGCTCTACCAACTGAGCTATCGCGGAATGCGGCGTATCTTACTGATTAAAAAGGAGAAGTCAAGCATCCCAAAACAGTTTTTCGCTTGAGTGAACTCGGTTGGCCCATGTCATGACGCCAATCCGCGGCTATTTGGCCATTGGCGGTTACCGGAACCGCGGCACAGGTCTACCATGGCGCCCCGGCAGTGGTTTCTCGCGCTCTGCCGCCAGCCAGCGCTCACTGAACTGGCCGGTTGAGCGCTCTTAACCGCCGAAGGTAAAGGTGCCCAGCATGAATTTCGCGGCCAGCGAGGTGGCGGCCAGTTGTACCAGCCACAGCGCCAGGCCGCCGAAAAACACTCCCAGGGCAATTTGCAGGACCAGGTTCTTTTCGCGTTTCTGCGGGCGGGGGAAGTGGTCCAGTTCGTCGCGGTCGGCTCGCAGGTCGTCGTGTCTCATGGGGAGTTCTCGATAGGGAGGAGGGGCGCGCAATTCAGTGTAGGGGCGAGCTTGCTTGCGATAAAGCCGTCCAGGCACTGCGCTTTCAAAGGCGGCGCACAAAAAAAGGGGGAAGCCGCAGGCTTCCCCCTTTCATTCACCGTGCGTGGCTCAGATCACCTGGATGATGGCCTTGGTCACGACGTCGATGTTGCTCTGGTTCAGCGCGGCCACGCAGATGCGGCCGGTGTCCAGGGCGTAGATGCCGAACTCGTTGCGCAGGCGCGTCACTTGTTCGACGGTCAGGCCGGAGTAGGAGAACATGCCGCGCTGACGGGCGACGAAGCTGAAGTCGCGCTGTGGCGCGCCCTTGGCCAGCAGGTCGACCATTTGCAGGCGCATGCCGCGGATCCGCAGGCGCATTTCGGCCAGTTCGGCTTCCCACTGGGCGCGCAGTTCGGGGCTGTTGAGCACGGCGGCGACGATGCTTGCGCCGTGGGTCGGCGGGTTGGAGTAGTTGGTGCGGATCACGCGTTTGACTTGCGACAGCACGCGCGCGCTTTCTTCTTTCGATTCGCTGACGATCGATAGGGCGCCAACGCGCTCACCGTACAGCGAGAACGACTTGGAGAACGAGCTGGAGACGAAGAAGGTCAGGCCCGATTCGGCGAACAGGCGCACGGCGGCGGCGTCTTCGGCGATGCCGTCACCAAAGCCCTGGTAGGCCATGTCGAGGAACGGCACCAGGTTTTTCGCCTTGATCACCTGCAGCACGTTTTTCCAGTCTTCCGGGCTCAGGTCGACGCCGGTCGGGTTGTGGCAGCAGGCGTGCAGGACCACGATCGACTGGGCTGGCAGCGCATTCAGGTCTTCCAGCAGGCCGACGCGGTTCACGTCGTGGGTGGCGGCGTCGTAGTAGCGGTAGTTCTGCACCGGGAAGCCAGCGGTTTCGAACAGCGCGCGGTGGTTTTCCCAGCTTGGATCGCTGATGGCCACGACCGCGTCAGGCAGCAGCTGCTTGAGGAAGTCGGCGCCGATCTTCAGCGCGCCGGTACCGCCGACGGCCTGGGTGGTGACCACGCGACCGGCGGCCAGCAGCGGCGAGTCGTTGCCGAACAGCAGCTTCTGCACGGCCTGGTCGTAGGCGGCGATACCGTCGATCGGCAGGTAGCCACGGGAGGCATGTTGAGCGGCGCGGATCGTCTCGGCTTCGACAACGGCGCGCAGGAGTGGAATTCGCCCCTCCTCGTTGCAGTAAACACCGACCCCCAGGTTGACCTTATTGGTACGGGTATCGGCGTTGAATGCTTCGTTGAGGCCCAGGATAGGATCGCGTGGTGCCATTTCGACAGCGGAGAACAGGCTCATTATTACGGCGGCTCTGAATGGAGTGTGGAGGGACGTGTCGCGCTCCAGCCGAATGCACTAGAGCGGTGCACAAACGGGGAGCTAGTATAGAGGCACATCACTGTGCGCGGCGACAGCTGAAAGGGCTTTTCCGGCAAGTTTTTCGGTTTATTTTTCGACCGTTAGTCTTATTGCAACAGCAAAGTCGTAGAGGGGCTTGGGACCTTTACCTTGAAAGCTGTGGAATTTGCCTCCACATCCAGCACAATCCAGTATTTTCCCTGCGACACTCGTCGTTTGCGGTCTTTCTCGTTCCTGTGCGGCGGCGTCGCGCTGGAGTGAACCCAGAGGTACGTTATGTCTGAATTCCAGCTAGTTACCCGCTTCCAGCCCGCCGGCGACCAGCCGGAAGCCATCCGCCTGATGGTCGAGGGTATCGAGGCCGGGTTGGCGCACCAGACACTGCTCGGTGTGACCGGCTCGGGCAAGACCTTCAGCATCGCCAACGTGATCGCCCAGGTACAACGCCCGACCCTGGTGCTGGCGCCGAACAAGACCCTGGCCGCGCAGCTGTACGGCGAGTTCAAGGCATTCTTCCCGAACAACGCGGTGGAGTACTTCGTTTCCTACTACGACTACTACCAGCCGGAAGCCTATGTACCGTCCTCCGACACCTTTATCGAGAAGGACGCCTCGATCAACGACCATATCGAGCAGATGCGCCTGTCGGCGACCAAGGCGCTGCTGGAGCGCAAGGACGCGATCATTGTCACCACGGTGTCCTGCATCTATGGCTTGGGCAGCCCGGAAACCTATCTGAAGATGGTGTTGCACGTCGATCGCGGCGACAAGCTCGACCAGCGCGCCTTGTTGCGTCGCCTGGCCGACTTGCAATACACCCGCAACGACATGGATTTCGCCCGCGCCACCTTCCGGGTGCGCGGCGATGTGATCGATATCTATCCGGCGGAATCCGACCTGGAAGCCATCCGCATCGAGCTGTTCGATGACGAGGTGGAAAGCATCTCCGCCTTCGACCCGCTGACCGGCGAGGTGATCCGCAAGCTGCCGCGTTTCACCTTCTATCCCAAGAGCCACTACGTGACGCCGCGGGAAACCCTGTTGGACGCCATCGAGGGGATCAAGGTCGAGTTGCAGGAGCGTCTGGAATACCTGCGCAGCAACAACAAGCTGGTGGAAGCCCAGCGCCTGGAGCAGCGCACCCGTTTCGACCTGGAGATGATCCTCGAACTGGGCTACTGCAATGGCATCGAAAACTACTCGCGCTACCTGTCCGGGCGTCCTGCCGGGGCGGCGCCTCCAACCCTGTACGACTACCTGCCGGCGGACGCCTTGCTGGTGATCGACGAATCCCACGTCAGCGTGCCGCAGGTCGGCGCCATGTACAAAGGCGACCGTTCGCGCAAGGAGACTCTGGTGGAGTACGGCTTCCGCCTGCCTTCGGCGCTGGACAACCGGCCGATGCGCTTCGACGAATGGGAAGGGGTCAGCCCGCAGACCATTTTCGTCTCCGCCACGCCGGGCAACTATGAGGCCGAACATGCCGGCCGCGTGGTCGAGCAGGTGGTACGCCCGACCGGTCTGGTGGACCCGCAGGTGGAAGTGCGTCCGGCGCTGACCCAGGTCGATGACCTGCTGTCGGAAATCACCAAGCGCGTGGCCGTGGAGGAGCGGGTGCTGGTGACCACCCTGACCAAGCGCATGGCCGAGGACCTGACCGATTACCTCGCCGATCACGGTGTGCGGGTGCGTTATCTGCACTCGGACATCGACACCGTGGAGCGGGTCGAGATCATCCGCGACCTGCGCCTGGGTACCTTCGATGTGCTGGTGGGGATCAACCTGCTGCGCGAAGGCCTGGACATGCCGGAAGTGTCGCTGGTGGCGATTCTCGATGCGGACAAGGAAGGTTTCCTGCGTTCCGAGCGCTCGCTGATCCAGACCATCGGTCGTGCCGCGCGTAACCTCAACGGCCGGGCGATTCTCTACGCCGACCGCATCACCGGCTCCATGGAGCGGGCGATCGGCGAGACCGAGCGCCGTCGCGACAAGCAGATCGCCTTCAACCTGGCCAATGGCATCATCCCCAAAGGCGTGTTCAAGGACGTCGCCGACATCATGGAAGGCGCCACCGTGCCCGGTTCGCGCAGCAAGAAGCGCAAGGGCATGGCCAAGGCCGCCGAGGAAAATGCCCGTTACGAAAACGAACTGCGTTCGCCCAGCGAGATCACCAAGCGCATTCGCCAGCTCGAAGAGAAGATGTACCAGCTGGCCCGCGACCTGGAGTTCGAAGCCGCGGCACAGATGCGCGACGAAATCGGCAAGCTGCGCGAGCGTTTGCTGACGGTCTGATCTGCAACCGCTACAGATTCGTTTCATGCTCCGCGACGCAATCCAGCGAGCGTCGCAAGCCATTAAGACGCTTCTCCGGCCTTGATCCCCGTCGGTAGCGCCTTGGTCAGCAGAATTGCCAGCATGCTGGCGCCCAGTGGTAAATGCCACGGGCGGATAATCGGTGGTTCAGCGGCCCGAGTGACTCGAGTAGCCTCGACCCTGGCTTAAATGCCCCGCTCACTGGAGCGGGGCCGGCATCGCCTGTTACCATTCGCCTCTTGTTTGATCCTTGCTTTTCATATTCTTTCCGAGACATGCCATGACCACCGTCCGCACGCGCATCGCGCCATCGCCTACCGGGGATCCCCACGTAGGTACCGCTTACATCGCCTTGTTCAACTACTGCTTCGCCAAGCAGCATGGCGGTGAGTTCATCCTGCGCATCGAAGACACCGATCAACTGCGTTCGACCCGCGAGTCCGAACAGCAGATTTTCGACGCCTTGCGCTGGTTGGGCATCAACTGGAGCGAAGGCCCGGACGTGGGCGGCCCGCACGGCCCTTACCGGCAGAGCGAGCGTAGCGAGATCTACCAGAAGTACACCCAGCAACTGGTCGACATGGGCCATGCCTTCCCGTGCTTCTGCACCGCCGAAGAGCTGGACCAGATGCGCGCCGAGCAGATGGCCCGTGGCGAGACGCCGCGCTACGACGGCCGCGCGCTGCTGCTGTCCAAGGAAGAGGTCGCCCGTCGCCTGGCCGCTGGCGAACCCCACGTGATCCGCATGAAGGTGCCGAGCGAAGGTGTCTGCGTGGTGCCGGACATGCTGCGTGGCGATGTCGAGATCCCGTGGGATCGCATGGACATGCAGGTGCTGATGAAGACCGATGGCCTGCCAACCTACTTCCTGGCCAACGTGGTCGACGACCACCTGATGGGCATCACCCACGTGTTGCGTGGCGAAGAATGGCTGCCTTCGGCGCCGAAGCTGATTCTGCTCTACGAGTATTTCGGCTGGGAACAGCCGCAGCTGTGCTACATGCCGCTGCTGCGTAACCCGGACAAGAGCAAGCTGTCCAAGCGCAAGAACCCGACCTCGGTGACCTTCTACGAGCGCATGGGCTTCATGCCGGAAGCCATGCTCAACTACCTGGGCCGCATGGGCTGGTCGATGCCGGACGAGCGCGAGAAGTTCTCGCTACAGGAAATGGTCGACAACTTCGACCTGTCGCGTGTTTCCCTGGGCGGGCCGATCTTCGATATCGAGAAGCTGTCGTGGCTCAATGGCCAGTGGCTGCGCGACCTGCCGGTGGAAGAGTTCGCCAGCCGCGTGCAGACTTGGGCGCTGAACCCCGAGTACATGATGAAGATCGCGCCGCACGTGCAGGGCCGGGTGGAAACCTTCAGCCAGATCGCACCGCTGGCTGGGTTCTTCTTCGCCGGTGGCGTGACCCCGGATGCCAAGCTGTTCGAGTCGAAGAAGCTTTCGGGCGACCAGGTACGGCAATTGATGCAACTGATCCTGTGGAAGCTGGAAAGCCTGCGTCAGTGGGAAAAGGACAGCATCACCGCGACCATCCAGGCCGTGGTCGAGTCCTTGGAGCTGAAGCTGCGTGATGCCATGCCGCTGATGTTCGCCGCGATCACCGGTCAGGCCAGCTCGGTCTCGGTGCTCGATGCCATGGAAATCCTGGGGCCGGACCTGACCCGTTTCCGTCTGCGCCAGGCCATCGACCTGCTGGGTGGCGTGTCGAAGAAAGAAAACAAAGAGTGGGAAAAGCTGCTGGGCGCCATCGCCTGATTCAGCACTCTGATTCGCGGGAGCCGGCATGCTGGCTCCCGCGGACCTGCGCAAGAAGTGAAATTGCGGTCGTTGGCGGAGGGCACAACGGTCTGCAAAAGCCCCGGATTTACGGGGGAGGGCGGTAAGTGATTGTTATGCCGGCAAATTTTTTTAAAAAAAGCTGAAAAAAAATTTGACAGCCTTCCGATACGCCCTTAAGATTCGCCCCGTCCTCAGCGATGACATCAACGATGAGGGGCTATAGCTCAGCTGGGAGAGCGCTTGCATGGCATGCAAGAGGTCGACGGTTCGATCCCGTCTAGCTCCACCAATTTACAGTTCAAGGTCTGGCCACAGCGGCCTTGAATCGATCAGTTCTCAGCGCTGATCAGTTGTATAGAAGGGTTTGCGTCCCCTTCGTCTAGTGGCCTAGGACACCGCCCTTTCACGGCGGTAACAGGGGTTCGAGTCCCCTAGGGGACGCCAGTTTTACAGAAGCGATGTTACAAGATGTCGCTCCGCCGCGAGGCGAAAAATCTGGGGCTATAGCTCAGCTGGGAGAGCGCTTGCATGGCATGCAAGAGGTCGACGGTTCGATCCCGTCTAGCTCCACCAATTTTACAGTTCAAGGTCTGGCCACACCGGCCTTGAATCGATCAGCTCTCAGCACTGATCAGTTGTATAGAAGGGTTTGTGTCCCCTTCGTCTAGTGGCCTAGGACACCGCCCTTTCACGGCGGTAACAGGGGTTCGAGTCCCCTAGGGGACGCCACGATTACCCGCTCTGCGGGATTTATAAGGGTCATTCAATTATTGAATGGCCCTTTTGTTTGTCTGGCGTTTGGCCAAGTCTTCCTTTTTCCCCAAACTGTTCTTCTGACCGACGGTCACACTAACGACTTGCGAAAAATTATTATGAGAATAATATTTTGATCGTAATATTCGGAGGCAACGATGAACGATAAAAAAGCTCAAACCCGCGAACGCATTCTCCAGGCCGCCAGCTCCGCGCTGGTGCAGCGTGGCCCGGCCGAGCCGAGCGTGGGTGAAGTGATGGGTGCCGCGGGCCTGACGGTCGGTGGCTTCTACGCGCATTTCGAAAGCAAGGACGCTCTGATGCTGGAGGCGTTCAGTCAATTGCTGGCCCATCGCCGGGGCCTGATTGCCGATATGGATGCGTCGCTGACCGGCGAAGAGCGGCGAGCGCTGGTGGCGGCGTTCTACCTGTCGCGCAAGCACCGCGATTCCACCGAGCAGGCCTGCCCGATTCCCGCATCGGTGGGTGAGATGGGGCGCCTGCCGGACGATTTCCGCAAAGTCCTGAATGAACACATCGAGCTGATGCTGGCTCAGTTGGCGACCACCCCTGAAGACATCGACAAGGCCCTGGCCGACCTGGCCCTGATGGTGGGTGGCTTGTCCCTGGCCCGGGCCCTGGGAGCCGGTGAGCTGTCGGACCGTTTACTGCGCGCTGCCAAGTCGGCGGTGCTATGACCTGAGGCCCTGGCCTGAGGAGAGAGGCGATGAGCACGTTAAGTTGGGTTCGTGGCGTTAACGGCACCTTGGGCTGGGTCGCACCTAAGCTGGTCGCCAGCAAGATGCGACTGGCATTCATGACGCCGCGCGAGCATCTGCCGCGTGACTGGGAGCTGCCGCTGCTGGCGCGTTCGGAGCGCATCACTTTGCGTTTCGGGCTCTCGGCATTGCGTTGGGGCCAGGGGCCGGCGGTGCTGCTGATGCACGGCTGGGAAGGGCGTCCCACGCAGTTCGCCAGCCTGATCGATGCGCTGGTGGGAGCCGGTTACAGCGTTGTGGCGCTGGATGGTCCCGCTCACGGACGTTCTCCCGGCCACGAGGCCAATGTGATGCTGTTTGCCCGGGCCATGCTCGAAGCCGCCGCGGAGTTGCCGCCGCTGCGCGCGGTCATCGGCCATTCCATGGGCGGCGCCAGCGCCATGCTGGCGGTGCAACTGGGCTTGCGTACCGAGACCCTGGTCAGTATCGCCGCCCCGGCGCGGATACTTGGCGTATTGCGCGGCTTCGCCCGTTATGTGCGCCTGCCGCCCAAGGCGCGCTCGGTCTTTATCCGCCAGGTGGAGCAGGATGTTGGCATGCGCGCCGCCGCTATGGATGTCGCGCACTACCAACTGGATATGCCCGGGTTGATCGTGCATGCCGAAGACGACAACTTTGTCCCGGTCAAGGAGTCCGAGCTGATCCACGACGCCTGGTTCGACAGCCGCTTGTTGCGCCTGAAGGAGGGCGGTCATCAGCGCGTATTGGCCGACCCACGTGTGATCGAGGGCGTGCTGACGCTGTTGGCCGGCCGCAGCCTGCAAGCGCGCCAATCCGCCTGAGCAATCCGTTACACTGCCCCGGTCGAATAATCTGACCGGGAGTGGGGCATGGGCTGGGATCTGGCAACGCCATTTATCATCGATCTGCAGGTGGGTGCTGAAGACATCGACGGCTTGGGGCATGCCAACAACGCGGTGTATGTCACCTGGCTCGAACGTTGCGCCTGGCGTCATTCCCAGCGCCTGGGCCTGGACCTGAGCGAGTACCGCCGCCTGGATCGGGCCATGGCGGTGGTGCGCCATGAAATCGACTACCTGGCGGCGGCCTATGAAGGCGACGAACTGCAACTGGCGACCTGGATCGTCGATTGGGACCAGCGCCTGAAGATGTCGCGGCGTTTCCAGCTGGTGCGTCCGAGCGATGGCGCGACCTTGCTGCGGGCCCAGACCACCTTTGTCTGCATCGAGCTGTCCAGCGGCAAGCCCAAGCGCATGCCGGCGGAGTTTCTCGAAGGTTATGGACCGGCGTTGCAAGGCGCGAGCTGAACCTTCGGCGATGGTTTCATCGCCGCCGGTGACCATCCACCCGTTGAAATACCTGCTCCCCAGCGAAACCCAGTAAACTGCTGCACGTTTTTTTACCGTGTTTTACGTTGAGTGTGATTCATGCAAATTGCTTTGGCGCCCATGGAAGGGTTGGTCGATGACATCCTGCGGGATGTGCTGACCCGGGTCGGTGGTATCGACTGGTGCGTGACCGAGTTCATCCGGGTCAACGACCAGTTGCTCACGCCGGCCTATTTCCACAAGTTCGGCCCCGAGTTGTTGAATGGCGCCCGGACTGCCTCCGGCGTGCCGCTGCGGGTGCAACTGCTGGGTTCCGATCCGGTATGCCTGGCGGAAAACGCTGCGCTGGCCTGTGAGCTCGGTTCCGAAGTCATCGACCTGAACTTCGGCTGCCCGGCCAAGACCGTCAACAAGTCCCGTGGCGGCGCGGTACTGCTCAAGGAGCCGGAGCTGCTCAACCAGATCGTCGAGCATGTGCGGCGTGCCGTGCCTGCGCACATTCCGGTGACCGCCAAGATGCGCCTCGGCTTCGACAGTCCGGATGGCTCGCTGGTGTGCGCCACGGCGTTGGCCGAAGGTGGCGCGGAACATATCGTGGTGCATGCGCGGACCAAGGTCGACGGCTACAAGCCGCCGGCGCACTGGGAGTGGATTCCGCGGGTGCAGGACGTGGTCAAGGTGCCGGTGTTCGCCAACGGCGATATCTGGAGCGTCGACGACTGGCGCCGCTGTCGCGAAATCAGCGGCGTGGAAGACATCATGCTCGGTCGTGGCCTGGTGTCGCGTCCGGACCTGGCCCGGCAAATCGCCGCCGCGCGGGCCGGGGAAGAGGTGGTCGAGATGACCTGGGCCGAGCTGATGCCGCTGATCCAGGACTTCTGGCTGCAAGCCAAGGCGCAGATGACCGCTCGCCAATCGCCGGGCCGCCTGAAGCAGTGGCTGGCGATGCTGACCCGCAATTATCCCGAGGCGGTGGAGCTGTTCACCGTCCTGCGCCGCGAAACCGAGCCGGATCAAGTCTCGCGTTTGCTGGGTTTGCCGGTGGCAGAGGCGGCCTGAAAAAATCTGCGAAAAGTCTCTTGAAATGCAATCGGCGGTCCCTATCTAAGGGTTACGCGATGCCGAATTCGGGTCGCGGAGACAAAAAACTTGCTGATTGTTTTCAGGAGATTTGAATCATGAGTACTGCATTTTCCCTCGCGCCACTGTTCCGTTCCTCGGTGGGTTTCGACCGTTTCAACGACCTGTTCGAAACCGCCCTGCGCAATGAGCCAGGCAGCACCTATCCGCCCTACAACGTCGAAAAGCACGGTGACGACCAATACCGCATCGTCGTGGCCGCCGCCGGTTTCCAGGAAGAAGACCTGGAGCTGCAAGTCGAGAAGGGCGTGCTGACCATCAGTGGCGGCAAGCGTGACCCGAACGAAGGCGTCACCTTCCTGCACCAGGGCATCGCCCAGCGTGCCTTCAAGCTGTCCTTCCGCCTGGCCGATCACATCGAGATCAAGGCCGCCGGCCTGAGCAACGGTCTGTTGAGCATCGACCTGTTGCGAGTGATCCCGGAAGAGGCGAAAGCCAAACGCATCCCTATCAATGGGACGCAGAAGCCAGCGCTGCAGCATTGATCCATGCGCCGCCACACAGGCGTTTGATCGAGCACTGAGTCGCTGAAAAAGGCCCCGACAAGTCGGGGCCTTTTTTATGCCCGGAAAAATCATCGTTCGCCTTTGCCGCGTTGTGGCGCTTTCTCTACAATCCGCCGCAGTTTTGCCGACCTCCCATTCCTCACTGGTCGGCCTGGAGCCTTTTTCATGGACGAGATACAACAGCGCTGGCTGTGGAGCCTCTCTGCGCCGATGGTTGCGCTCAACCCTCGCGCCGGATACGACAACCCCGCGTTCTACCCCAGCCCGGAATCCATCGACCTGCAAGGCAGTTGGGGCATCAGTGACCGACGGCAGTTGCTGGGCATGCTGGAAAAGATGACTGACAACGGTCATGCCACCCACCTCGACGACGCGTATCGCGCCTGGCAGCGTTATCTGCCGAGCGAATGGCAGGCCCTGCTCGAGACGCTCGAACCCCGTGAACGCATCCTGCATGAGTTTGCCAGCCGTACCTTTGGTGCCTGTGGCCCAGGCGGGATTCTGGCCTGGGATTACGGGCGCATGGGGTTTCTCTTGCGTTGCGGTGTGCGCAACCAGTGGATCGATCTGGCCGAGAGCCTGTGGCTGCACAGCCGGCTGGCGGTCAGGGCGCAATACCACTACGGCAGCTGGTTCGCCTATTTCAATGGATTCCTGATTGGCCGCTCGTTCTGGGGCTGCCTGGGCAATAGCGATGATGAGCTGGCTTACGAGCTGGATCGACAAGGGGAGAACCCCAACAGCCAGATGATCGCCCGGGGGCTCGCTCAAAACATGCCGGATTGTCTGGCTGACTTGCCTTGGCACCTGGATCTCGACTTGCCGCAGCGTCCGGCGTCGTTAGAGGAGTTCGACTGGTCATGAGTTGCTGGATAAAGCTGGGCATCGACCCTACCACCGATGAAACGCTGATTCGCAATGCCTATCGTGCCCGTCTGCCGGAGCATCACCCGGAGACCGATCCCGAAGGGTTCCAGGCACTGCGCCAGGCCTACGAAAGTGCTCTGCGGCAGATGCGCGACAACGAGCAGGAGCTTGAAGGGGCTCAGGAGAGCGAGCCGGAGCCCGCGCAAGCCGTCCTCGACTTTGATGCGCTGCTGAGTGATCCGGCACGCCGCTTCAATCCGGATGCCTGGCAGGCCTTTATCAAGACACTGGATCAACTGCCGCTCGGCATGCTCGATGACCTGCGCTGGGAGTTGTTCCAGCGGACGGCCAACGCCGGGCCGCTTTCCTACCGTTGCGCTGGCCTGCTGGCCCAGCGCATGGGCTGGGAGCATCAGTTGCTGGAGCTGGGTTTCGATCAGGCCCGTCATGTCGAGGACTACCTGGACCGGATCAAGACCCCGGACCCATTCGATACCGCGCTGATGGGGAGCTGGTCGGAACCGGCGCAGACCGAAAGCCTGTGGTATGCGCGCAGTCTCGATTTCATCTTCGACCGGCGACCGCTCCATGAGTACGAAGGCTTCGCCAGCCAACACACCTGCCTGCCGTTACCGAACGATGCAGTCTTCATCAAGCGCCTGCTGGTGCAATTCACCCAGGCCGGTATCGGTGGTCCGGGGCTGCTGCAGTTG
This sequence comes from Pseudomonas sp. GW460-12-10-14-TSB1, assembly GCF_017349775.1. Taxonomy (NCBI): domain Bacteria; kingdom Pseudomonadati; phylum Pseudomonadota; class Gammaproteobacteria; order Pseudomonadales; family Pseudomonadaceae; genus Pseudomonas; species Pseudomonas sp. GW460-12-10-14-TSB1. The sequence continues at coordinate 3,563 of NZ_JACNAC010000017.1, read as the reverse complement.
TGCGTCGAGCAGCAGCGCGAAGCGCCGGATGATGTGGACTGGCTGTACCTGTTGGCGTGCCAGAACAGCCTGCTGGGGCTGGACGATCAGGCTTTGCCTTGCTGGGTCCGGCTTTGGCAGGAGCATCGTCATCCCAAGGCCGAGAGCCAATTGCTGGCGTTGTGCGCCAAACGTCAGCCGGACTTTTTACCGTTGCTGATTCAGGCCTTTGATCGTCTGGAGAACTTCAGCGACTGGTCCACCGATCTCGCCCACGTCACCCAGGAATATGGCAGCCCTTCACAACGTCCCGAGACGCTGATCCGCTGGCTCGGCGTTGGCCGGCTCGAGCTGCAGGGGTTGGCGCGGGCCTTTATCGATTGGCGGATGACCGGCGACGAGTTGCCCTTGCTGGCGCAGTTGCTTGGCCAGAACACCGACACCCGGTTGTTGCGCCTGTACCGGCATGCCTGGGCCTTGCACCGTGGCGCAGCAGACCTGTTGCAACAGGTGCTGGACGAGCCGCAGCCGCTGGATGCCCTCGAAGCTCTGGTGCTGAGCGGGTTCAAGGACCAGGCCGGGCAGCACCTGCGCTGGTTGAGCCAGGCGCCGATTCCGTTGGCGATGAAAGCCTTCATCGATGAGGGGGCGGCTTCAGCGCAACTGGCCGATGCGCTGACGACCGGTGAGCCGCACCAGATCTGCCGTTTGTGGCTGCGCCGATTGCGCCCCTACGCTCACGTCGCCCTGGAGCGTATCGCCGAGTCTTTCGAATTGGGCGATACAGATTCCGCTAGCGATGTGTCGGAACTGAACCTGCTGCTTGAACTGAGCCAGCGCGGCGTAGTGCTGCCGCCACCAGGGACGGGAGAGGCGGTCTGGCACTGGTACGCCCATACGCTGTTCCTGATGGCATTGCTGGGGCAGCCGGAACGCTGGTGGCAATTGATCGACCCGCAGTGCCTGGAGCGTCTGGTGCTCAATTCGTCCCATCCGCTCAGCCGACTGCAGCCGCAGCTTGCCCAGTTACAGCGCCAGCGGGGCGACCTGAGCGCTTTGCTCGGCTGGCTGCACTTGGACGACCCGCTGCATGCCTTGCTCGACCGGCAGTTGCTTGGTGTCCAGGAAGCGCTCGACAGTGCGCGGTTGTTGAGCAATGAGCGCCTGTTCGCATGCCTGCGCAGTGACCTGCATGCGTTCGCCGACGATTTGCTCGGGCGCATGCTCTTGAGTGGCGTGCTCTATCACGACCCGGTGATCGATGCGCAGCAGCGTCGATATCTGCTCGACCGGATTACCGAGATCACCAATCCCCAGGACTGGTTCGACGGCTTCCGCCACGGCTTGATCAAGGGCGAGCCGCCACGGCCGCCGCAGCAGACGCTGGCCGAAGACGAAGGGATCGACAGCGAGGCGTTTTACCTGGCCCTCGATGTGCTCAAGGGGCTGGTGCGTTACGGCAGTGCCGGTGTGCCTCGGCAGAAAGTGCTGCTGCGCATGCAGCGGGCCAAGGACAACCCGGAACACGGACGTGGCCTGCGCTTTGCCTTCAGTGCGCTGCTGTCCTGGAGCGAACGTCTGCTGCTGGCCAAGGGCGATAGCCGTCCGACGCCGGCTACGGCTTTCTGGCGGCTGGGCACGCGGCTGGGGCGCGGGGCGTTCATCTGGCAGGTGCTGGGCACTGTGCTGGCCGCCCCGGTGGTTGCGTTACTCAGTGGTGAGTCGACATCCGGGATCGCCGTGCTGTTGCTGGGCATTGTGCTTTTGCTCGGCGCCACTCTGCGCCGGCTGCATGACATCGGCCGCGGCATCCCGACCTTGCTGGTGCTGGGCTGTCTGTCGGCGTTCTTTCCGTTTCTGCCGCTGGTGCTGTTCGCCTTTCCCGGCGACCAGCTGCCAAACCGCTATGGTGTACCGCCGGACAGCGCCGGTGAGGACGCGCTGCCCGGTGGTTTGCAGGCCAGCTTACGGCGGCTCAACGGCTAGAGACGCAGTTGATCCAGCGCCTTGTTCAGCTGGGTTCGATGGCTGGCAATCTCCGCCGGTTGCTGGCCGCCGAGCACGGCGGTGAAGGTGTCCAGCCAGTCGGCGATGCGCTCGCGCTCGTCGCCCAGGCTTTGCATCCACGCCCGTTCCAGACGGGCCAGCAGGGTGCGGTTGGGCAGGGCGTCGCGGGGGTGGATTTTCAGCGCGGTCAGCCGCTCATGGCTGGCCTGCCGGGATTGCGCATCGAGCCCGGTGGGGCTGCGGTCGATGCTGTGGCTATGGCGTTCGCCGCTGGCCAGCAGTGTGACGTCGACTTCGAGCAGGCCGTTGATGTCATAGCTGAAGCGTACGTCCAGGGATTGGATCTGTTCGCTGGGCGTCAGGGGCACGTCGAAGGAATCGATGAAAATATTGTCCCGCACCCAGGGCCGCTCGCCCTGGTATACCGCAATGCGGATAAACGCCTGGTGCGGATGCGTGGTGTAGAACTGCTGCACCCGTGACGTCGGAATCACCGTGTTGCGCTCGATGATCGGCGAAAAGGCCCCGCTGACCTGTTCGCCGCGACTGGTCGAAATCCCCAGGGTGTAGGGGCAGACGTCAGTCAGGATCAATTCTTCGATGGCCCCGTCCCGGGCCTTGCAGGCGGCCTGGGTGGCCGCACCCAGCGCGACAATGGTATCCGGATCGAGGTGGCGGTAAGGCAGGCGTCCGAAGAGTGTGGCGACCATTTGCTGCACCGCCGGCATCCGGGTGGCGCCGCCCACCAGCACCAGGCTGTCGAGGTCGCGGGGCTTGAGGCGGGCATCGCGCAGGGCCTGTTCGATGGGCGCCCGCAAGCGGGCCAGCAGCGGCTCCCAGATCTTCAGCGCCAGCGCTTCGTCCAGCGTCCATGCATATGACCGGTCTTCATGACGCCAGCTCAGTGACTGAGTGCCGTCGGCGAGTTTGCACTTGAGCTGTTCCAGGGCGTCACCCAGGCTGGCCATGCCCTGGGCGTCGATCTGCGCCGGGGTGAGTTGCCAGTCCTTGAGGCAGGCCTGCAGCAAGGCCTCGGTAAAGTCCTCGCCGCCCAGGAAGTTGTCGCCGGTGGAGGCGTGCACTTCAATCAGCGGCAGCGCGTATTCCAGCACCGTGACGTCGAAGGTGCCGCCGCCCAGGTCGAAGATCAGCGTGCGTTCGAACTTCTGTTCATGCAGCCCGTAGGCCATGGCGGCCGCGGTGGGCTCGTTGATCAGCCGCGACACTGTCAGGCCTGCCAGTTCGGCGGCGAATAGCGTGCGCTTGCGTTGTTCGTCGCTGAAGTAGGCGGGCACCGAAATCACCGCTTCCTGCACCGGATGGCCGAGAAAGGCTTCGGCATCCTGTTTGAGCGAGCCGATCACCAGCGCCGAGAGTTCTTCTGGGCTGAACGACCGGCCGCCCAGTTCGAGGCGCTTGTCGCTGCCCATGAAGCGCTTGAAGGCGGCGACCGTGCGTTCCGGGTGGGTTGTCAGGCGGGCCCGCGCGGCTTTGCCCACCAGGATGCTGTCGTCTTCATCGAGGCTGACCACCGACGGGGTGAGGACATCGCCGAGGGCGTTGGGGATCAACTGGGC